>CAKRHL010000023.1 GCA_934338765.1 uncultured Lachnospiraceae bacterium
CAAAAGGGGGTCTTGATATGAATAAAGTAATTACTATCAGCAGACAGTATGGCAGCGGGGGGAGAGAAGTTGGACAGAAGCTGGCAGAGCATTACGGGATTCCGTTTTATGACAATGAGTTGATCACACGGGCAGCGAAGGAAAGCGGTTTTGCGGAGGAGACCTTTGCAAGAGCGGAGGACAAAGCGACCAACAGCTTGTTGTATTCCCTTGCTATGGGGATCAATGTGTATGGCAATCAGGATTTTGGCTTTTCGGGCTTAAGTCTGGATGACCGTATTTTCCTGGCACAGTCGGATGTGATCCGAAAGGTGGCAGACGACGGGCCATGCGTGATCGTTGGCCGATGCGCAGATTATGTATTGAAGGAGAGAACCAATACATTCAATGTCTTTGTACAGGCTTCCCTTGATTTCCGACTGAAACGTGTTGTGGAGGATTACGGAGAAAGCGAGAAGAAGGCAGGAGAGATTATTTTAAAGAACGATAAGCGCCGAGCAAACTACTATAATTATCATGTGGGTGAGAAGTGGACGAATCTGACCAACTACGATATGGTTGTCCGCAGTGATATTGCCGGTATTGATAAAGCGGTGGAGAGTATTTGCACTTACCTTGGCGAGTAACAGCAACAAAGGGGGACGTGTTATGGAGAAGATAGCAGAAAGAATTAAGGAGATCATTGATAAGAGTGGCAATATTGTGGTTTTAAGCGGCCTGAATGTCATGAGGGAGACCGGGTTAAATGGTGTTCGTGCAGAGCATCTTGCCTATGAGACAGAGGAAAAGTACGGCTATGCCAATGAAGAGATCATTTCGTCCGCATTTTATGCAAGGCGCAGTGAGATCTTTTATGATTACATTAAAAATGTCACGATCAATAAGGAAACAGCGGAGCCGACGATTGTTCACAAGGCGATCCGTCAGCTGCAGCAGAAGGGAAAGGTGCCTCGTATTATCACATACACGGTGTATGGGCTTTATGAGAATGCGGGGTGCGAGAATGTACTGGATATTCATGGGTCTATTCAGAAAAATAAATGTCCCGCATGTGGTAAGATCTTTGATATGAAATACATCAAGGACTCAGTGGGAGAACCGCTTTGTGATACCTGCAAAGTGCCGATCCGGCCGGGATTTCTCCTTCTGGGAGAGCGTGTGGATAACGGGAAAATGTCTGAGGCATGCGATGATATTGAAGCGGCAGATGTCCTTTTTGTAATTGGATTTGGCATTCGGGAGTCGCTGTGTCAGCATTTGCATAAATATTACAAAGGTAATAAGCTGATCCTTGTCAATACGGAGGAGAAGCTGGGAGATGAGCGTGCCGATTACAGGATATATGGGAAGATCGGTGAGATTGTTCCGTATATTACGGGCTATGATCCGGATGCTGTGTTCGAGGAGCCGGATGAGGAATTGGAAGCGGCAGCAGCTCTGGAGAAGGAGCCGGTTAAGAATTCATAAAAAATTTAATCTAAATTTCGAAAGAATTAAGAGCCGGGAAGGTTGCAAAACAAACGAAAACGGTTTACAATTAATCTCTGTCCGGAGTTTTTTGGACGGAGATTTTCTTTTGCCTGACGGCAGCAGTCAAGTCGGTTCGGCAGGAGGAATTTGATGGATAACAGACAGAGAATGAAAATGTGGAGGATTGTGAGATGAGCAAGGTTAGAACAAGATTTGCGCCAAGCCCGACAGGCAGAATGCATGTGGGAAATTTAAGAACAGCATTATACACATATTTGATCGCAAAGCATGAGGGCGGCGATTTTGTACTTAGAATAGAAGATACCGATCAGGAACGTTTCTTTGACGAGGCACTGGAGATCATTTACCGGACACTGGAAAAGACAGGGCTGAAGCATGACGAGGGTCCGGACAAGGATGGCGGCTATGGTCCGTATATTCAGAGTGAGCGTTGCAAGAGCGGTCTTTATATGAAATATGCAAAGGAGCTGATCGAGAAGGGTGAGGCATATTACTGCTTCTGTGATAAGGAGAGGCTGGAGTCTCTCAAGCAGAATATCGGCGGTAAGGAGATCATAGCGTACGACAAGCATTGTCTTCATCTTTCAAAGGAGGAGATCGAGGCGAATCTGGCAGCAGGAAAGCCTTATGTCATCCGTGCCAATGTACCAAATGAGGGTGTGACTACATTCCATGATGAGATCTACGGAGATATTTCCCAGCCGAATGAAGAGCTGGATGATATGATCCTGATCAAATCAGACGGATATCCAACCTACAATTTTGCCAATGTTATTGACGATCATCTGATGGATATTACACATGTAGTACGTGGTAACGAGTATCTTTCCTCTGCGCCGAAATATACCAGACTTTATCAGGCATTCGGATGGGAGGAACCCAAATATATCCATTGTCCGCTGATCACCAATGAGGAGCACCAGAAGCTCAGCAAGCGAAGCGGTCACTCTTCCTATGAGGATCTGATCGAGCAGGGGTTTTTGTCTGAGGCAGTTGTAAATTATGTAGCGCTTCTGGGATGGAGTCCGACAGACAACCGCGAGATTTTCAGTCTGGAGGAGCTTGTAGAGAATTTTGATTATCACCATATCAGCAAATCACCGGCAGTTTTTGATATTGTAAAGCTTAAATGGATGAATGGTGAATATATCAAGGCAATGGATGATGAGGCATATTATGAGCATGCACTTCCTGTGATCAAAGAGGTGATCACAAAGGATTACGATCTGAAGAAGATTGCCGATCTGGTTAAGACGCGTATCGAGATATTCCCGGATATCAAGGAGAAGATTGACTTCTTTGAGGAGCTTCCGGAGTATGATATCGCAATGTATACACACAAGAAGATGAAGACTAACAGCGAGAATTCTCTGGCAGTATTAAAGGATATGCTGCCACGTCTGGAGCAGCTGGAGGATTACAGTCATGAGGGTATCGAGGCTGTCTGCAAGGCGTATATTGCAGAGAAGGAGATCAAGAACGGCGTATGCCTGTGGCCTCTTCGTACAGCAGTTTCCGGTAAGCAGATGACACCGGGCGGTGCATATGAGATCATTGAGATCATTGGCAAGGACGAGACGATTGCCCGTATCAAGAAGGGTATCGAGCTGTTGGAAGCATAGAAAGGCTTATATGGAGTTAAACGATGCACAGAAAAAGGCGGTCTCTCATTTCGAGGGACCTATGATGGTCCTGGCGGGTCCGGGCTCTGGCAAAACCAGAGTCATTACCCACCGGGTCCGTTTTTTAATAGAGGAAAAGGGGATTGATCCCTCGAATATCTTAGTGATCACATTTACCAAGGCGGCGGCCGTGGAGATGCGGGAACGCTATCGGCAGATGGCGCCGGCATATGGTGGACCGGTTTCTTTTAGTACATTTCATTCTATTTTTTTCACGATCCTGAAACACGCATATCATTATAAGGCGGGCAATATTATCCGGGAGGATATGCGCCGTCAGCTTTTGAAGGAGATTGTGGACGAGACGGATATTGAGATACAGGATGAAAATGAATTCCTGAATGACCTCGGTTCCGAGATCAGCCGTGTGAAAGGCGGGCGGATGGATCTGGCTCATTATTATTCTCCGAATTGTCCGGGGGATACCTTCCGTCGGATCTACGAGAAATATCAGAATGGCCTTGCGAGAAAACGGCTGTTGGATTTTGATGATATGCTTGTATACTGCTATGAGCTTCTGGATCAGCGTCCGGACATCCGTCAGATGTGGCAGAGACAGTTTCCGTATATTCTCATCGATGAGTTTCAGGATATCAATCAGGTACAGTATGACGTGGTCAGGCTGTTGGCGCAGCCTCATAATAATCTGTTTATTGTGGGAGATGATGACCAGTCGATCTACGGATTCCGTGGGGCGCGTCCGGATATCATGCAGAGCTTTGTGAAGGAATATTCGCCGGAAGTATGCAAATTGAATGTAAATTATAGGAGCAAAGGCGAGATCATTGCTCTGGCGGGACGTGTGATCGGACACAATAAGAACCGTCTGGCGAAAAAGATCGTGGGGACGGAGGAAGATTTTGCGGTGGGTTCTGCGGTGCGCGTGCAGGAGTTTCAGGGAATGACCGAGCAGAATGAGAAGATCCGGGAGGAGATCCTTTCTTACCGCAATCAGAAGATCCCGTACCGGGAGATGGCGGTGCTTTTCCGCACCAATACGCAGGCGAGAGCCATCAGTGCTAAGTTGAAGGAGTATAATATTCCCTTTGTGATGAAGGAAATGGTGCCTAATCTCTATGATCACTGGATCGTGCGGGATATTCTCACGTATATCCGGGTGGCGATGGGCAACCGGGAGCGGGGAAATATTCTGCGGATCATTAACCGGCCAAAGCGTTATGTCCACAGGAATGCATTGACGGAACCTTATATTGATCTGAAGGAGCTGGAGCTTTTTTATGAGGATAAGGACTGGATGGTGGACCGGATCGTTAATCTCCGGGCTGATCTGGGGTTGATCGCAGATATGCGTCCCTATGCGGCTGTCAATTTTATCCGCCGGGGCGTGGGATATGATGATTATATTCAGGAATATGCGGAGTACCGGGGAATCCGGGCCGCTGATATGTACGAAATACTGGACGAGCTGCAGGAGGCATCCAAGGGATTTCACAATTTTGAGGAGTGGTTTGAATATATCCACAGCTACGGTGAGGAGCTGAAAAAACAGAGCGAAAAAAGCCGGCAGACGGACAATGGACAGCCGGAGGACGCAGTGATGATTATGACCATGCACGGATCAAAAGGTCTGGAGTTTGAGTGCGTTTTTCTGCCGGATGTCAATGAGGGGATCACGCCGTATAATAAAGCGGTCCTCACGGAAGACATCGAGGAGGAGCGACGGATGTTTTATGTGGCAATGACCCGCGCCAAATCACATCTTCACATTTACTATCTGAAGGAGCGGTTCAGCAAGGAGGTCTCTGTTTCGAGATTTGTCGGGGAAATGCTTGGAACGCCAGATGCTTCTTCGGCAGCAGCAAGCTCCTGCATTTCCTTTAATAAAAAACGATAACGCACATTGGCGGCGTTCATTTCATATATATAACGGTCGATCAGATCGGGCTCGTTGGTGTTCTGGAGTCCCAGCCAGGCGTCGTTGATGGCCTGCTGACAGTCTTTGATCGCTTTTTTGAGAAAATCCTTTCGTTTTGGAGGGGTTTTCTTTTTGTTTTTCCAGATTAGTTGTATCATACTCATCCTCATTTCTGTTGGTGTTATTGTTATCTGCTTTTATTTCCTGCATCTTATTATATGTTAAGTATAGACATGCCCTTTTGAAAATATACGCAGTTTTTTCTGTGTTTTATAAAATTTTTGGTATCGTATTGTGACAGGATCGGTCATATGGGGGCGGGACGTGCATATATTTTACAGAGAAGAAACAGAAGTGGGATTGTGTGCTTTTGTTCCTATGTGACAGTCGGAAACGAAAAAATATGAAAGATGCCGTGTCAGAAACGGCAGATGGGAGGAAATTGCAGTGTACAAAGCGGCATTTTTGATTTTGGTTATTATGTTTTTAGTTTGCATATGGGGAAATATGGGCAGAGTGATCATGAATGCAGTCATAAGGTGCCTGTTTTGCTTGATCTGCGTCTATTTGTGCAATGATCTGATCCGGTATTTTGGAGGAAATATTGCCGTCAAAATTAACGAAATTACGGTGTGCGTTTCGACATTTTTGGGGGTAAGTGGTGTGGCAGGACTTTATGTTTTACAGTTATTTTTTACAACACATGGGTAAAAAGATTGGCAGATTTGCACAGAAATTCAGCATTTGACAGGAGGCGGGAGAGGGTGCTATAGTTGGCGGCACCAAAGCGAAGGGAGGTGGCGTGATCAAATGTGCCGCAATGACTATATTGCTGTTGTTAAGCTCTGTCAGTGATCTGCAGGAGTATCGGATATCCAATGATCTGATACTGGCGGGCTGGCTGTCGGTGATGGTCTGTCGTTTTTATACCCAGGGGATTTTCGGAATGGGAGTCGGGGTACTCTGTATTGTCATGGGGATCATTGCTTTGCTGCCGCTATATTGTATCCGGGGCATGGGAGCCGGGGATATTAAGCTGTTATCTGTAATAAGCGGTATGTATGGAATGAAACTGTGGGGACAGACCTTACTTGTGTTTGCGCCTCTGGCGGCACTGTTTGCTTTTGTTCATATGGTGAAGAAGCATCTGTTGATCGAACGGATAAGTTATTTTTTTCATTTTATCATCTATGACAGAAAGGGAACATATTATGACGCTTCAAGAGATGGCAGAGCGGCGGTGGTCCCGCTGGTGCCGGTGCTTGCTGCAGCATATTACATCGCACTTTTGTGGGGGCGGTGATGCTGCAGGGCGCAGGTGCGCAGCAGTCAATATTAAAGAATTGTAATTATTTAAATCGCGATACAGGAGGATAAGGGTGAACAAATTATTAGTAGCGCTGTATGATACGCAGGGTTATATGAGAGCTTTGGCTGAATATTTTGGAAAGAAGAACTTTTTGCTGGAAAGCCGTCTGTTTACAAAAGCAGAAAGTCTCAATGAATTTTTAAAGGAAAAACAACCGGATGTACTTCTTCTGGGAGAGGATGTGGATCGGAGCAGTCTCAGGTATCTGGACCGGGCCGGGCATCTGGTCATTCTGTCAGAGGTAAACTGTGTATCGGAGGGGATGGGAGAGTATCCGCTGATCTTTAAATATCAGTCGGCAGATACAATTTTGAAGGAAATTTTTGCGATCATGGAGGGGAAGGAAAATTATCATTCTGCGATTGGAAAGTCTGTCTGTGGTCCTACGGAAGTGTTGGGAATATATCATCTCTATGGCGCACCGTTGGCGGTACATCAGATATGCCAGGAACGGGGGGAGCTTCCGGAGAAGTGTCTGTTTGTAAATATGGAGCTTTTTGACGGAGGCAGAAATGGGAGCAGAGCGGCCGGGGAGGATTCCAGGGGATTGTCGGAGATGATTTTTTATCTAAAGCAGAAAAATGAGAAACTGGCATTGAAACTGCGTCAGCTGGTACAGCAAAGGGATGGGATTGACCATCTTGATCCGGCAGCAGATTTTCGTGATCTTTACAGCCTGAGCCGGGAGGATGTGGACAGGCTGTTGACGGTACTTGCCAATGAGACAGGATATGAAAGAGTGATCTTTGACATTGGTTTCCTGACGGATACGGCGTTATATCTGTTATATTGCTGTGACTGCGTTTATATACCAAAGGCAAGAAACAGCTGGGAGGAAAGTCAGGCAGATGGCCTGGAGAAGCTCCTTATCAGGGAAGGTCTGGAGGAAGTGGTAGAAAATATACATTATGTGACGGGGTAGGAAACATGGCTACGGGAGAAAAACATTTGGAGCAGATCCGGCAAAAGATTCAGGAGGAGCTTTTGACAGAGCTGAAGCAGGAAGTAAGCTTTTCCGATGAAGAAATGCGTGATGAGATAGAAATGCGAGTCCTAAAACATGGACAGATAGAATATCTGACCATAGAGGAGAAGATGGAGCTGGTCAGGAAGATATTTAATTCGATCCGAAGACTGGATGTCCTGCAGGAGCTTTTGGAGGATCCGGAGATTACGGAAATTATGATCAACGGCCCTGAGCACATTTTTATTGAAAAAGATGGGCGGCTGATGGATTCCGGCAAAAGATTTCCCAGCCGCAGTAAGCTGGAGGATGTGATACAGCAGATTGTGTCCAAGGTGAACCGGGTGGTGAATGAAGCGTCCCCGATTGTAGATGTAAGATTACTGGACGGTTCCCGGGTCAATGTGGTGCTTCCGCCGGTTGCCCTGGATGGACCTGTTATGACCATACGGAGGTTTCCTGAGGCGCCGTTTCATATGGACAAGCTTCTGGAGCTGGGGAGTATTACCCGGGAAGCCGCAGATTTTCTAAGGCTGTTGGTAGAGGCGAGATACAACATATTTATCAGCGGAGGCACAGGCTCCGGTAAGACGACATTTTTGAATGTTCTTTCCAATTATATTCCACCGACGGAACGTATTATAACAATTGAAGATTCCGCAGAGCTGCAGATACGCAATATTGCTAATCTGGTGAGACTGGAGACGAGAAATGCCAATCTGGAGGGAAGAAATGAAGTGACGATCCGCGATCTGGTCCGCTCCGCTCTTCGGCAGCGTCCGGACAGGATTATTATTGGCGAGATCCGTGATGCTGCCGTGATCGAGCTGCTAAGTGCAATGAACACGGGGCATGACGGGAGTATATCTACCGGACATGCCAACAGTCCTGCAGATATGCTGCGAAGACTGGAAACATTGGTGTTGACAGGTATGGATATTCCGCTGGCAGCAGTCCGCAGTCAGATTGCTTCTGCTATTGAGATCATTGTGCAGCTGGGGAGACTCCGGGATAAAACCAGAAAAGTGCTGGAGATAGATGAGGTATGTGGTGTTGTGGATGGAGAGATTATGTTAAGACCGCTCTATGAATTCAGGGAAACAGATGGGAGTACCAGAGAGCATGTAGAAGGAAAATTAATGGCCACGGGCAAGAAATTGTTAAATCGCAAAAAGCTTGTCATGGCAGGAGAGGAGACGACAATTGAAAACCCGTAGAGAGCAGCTTGATCTGCTGCGGTCCGGTATCATCATTGCCGGGATATTGATTTTGTTTTACCGGAGTGTTTTATGGCTCATCCTTTTGTGGGGACCACTGTTTTATTTACAATACCGACGTCTGTGTCTGGAATGGGAGGAGGCACGGCGCTGGCGGATCAATCTTGAATTTAAGGAGGGTCTTCAGGGGATTTCAGCGGCCTTGAATGCCGGATATTCTATAGAAAATGCCATTGAAGAGAGCAAAAAGGATCTGCAGGTTCTGTATGGAAAGGATTCGCCTCTTTGCCGGGAGTTTCAGATCATGATGGAACAGCTGCGGCTGAACAGACCGGTAGAACAGGTGATGGATGAATTTGCTTCACGAAACGGTGTAGAGGATATCAAGAGCTTTGCGGAGGTGTTTCGGACGGCCAGAAGGTCCGGGGGCAATCTTGTGGCGATCACCAGAAATTGTGCAGAGAGGATTGCAGAAAAGATAGAGGTGAGCAGAGAGATACATACATTAATTGCAGGAAAGCGGATGGAGGGGAGGATTATGACAGTTGTTCCTTTAGGGATGATCCTCTATTTTTGGATATGTTCGCCTGGATTTCTGGATTGTTTATATACCGGCATCAGGGGAAGGATCACTATGAGTTTTTTTCTGGCTGTATATATTGCGGCATATCTGCTTAGTGAAAGAATATGCCGGATCCGGATATAGCGGCCGGGCGGAGAGATGTATAGCAGAGAGGAATGGAATGTGAGTGTGAAAAGACAGAGGAGATTATATAAGAGGCTGGAACACAGGCTGGGGCTTTTGGCATTCCGGATGCATATCTGGTGGAGAAAGAGTCTTAGTATTCCGTTTTCCGAGGAGCGGATGAAGCGCCTGCAGATGATTTCGCCGGGCAGCCTGCCAGGAGAGCTTGAAAAAAGGGAGGATTGCCGTAGGTTCATTTTATGGATCCGTATTGTTTTGTTTACCATAGCGTTATCTTTTCTGGCATGGGCAGGAGAGTTTGGAACAGGACTTTTGAAGGGATCCGGTTACCTGGAACGGCAAGAGCCGGGAAAGGGAGAAAGAAAAGCAGAGCTCAAGGTAAAAGGGGAAGGGGTGCAAAAAGAGGTACAGATCGTTATACCGGAAAGAGAGTATCTTCCGGAGGAGCTGCAGGCCAAAATGGAACAGGGCAGGAGATATATTATTGAAAAATATCTGGGAGACAATAAATCGGCAGAAAAAGTGACAAAGCCGCTGCAGCTTGTGTCGCATATAGAGGACAGTGCGATAAAGGTAAAGTGGAAACTGGATTCTACCGGCTATATCAACCGGGATGGTACATTAAACAATGGAAGCCTACATCAGAAAACGGAGGTATCCGTCACGGCGTATATGGTTTACAAAGAGAACAGAGAGCCGGTAGAGCTGGAGCTGATCCTGTATCCGGCAAAGAAGAGCCGTGAACAAAGGTTTTGGGAGGAATGGGAAAGCCTGCTTGACCGGGAAAAGAAAAGATCGGCCGGGCAGGAGGTGTTGACGCTGCCACGGAAGGTGGCGGGAGATAATGTGTTTTACCGGGAGATCCACAGAAGATCATGGTGTCGTGTCCTTTTGATGGGATTACTGTTATGTGTCTGTACCCCGTTTCTTTTGGATTATCAGACGGAGCAGGGGATAAGGAAACGGGATATACAGCTACAGCGGGAGTATCCGGAGATGGTGGAACGATTTATTTTACTGCTGGGTGCCGGACTGACCATACGTGGAACATGGCTTAGGCTTGCGGAGGAATATGAGAGGAGGAGAGACAGAGGTGAGGTGCCGTATCATTATCTGTATGAGGAGATGCTTCTGACCAGAAATGAAATGGAAAATGGAATAAGTGAGGCCGCAGCATATACCGCATTTGGAAGAAGGATTTCTATGTTGCAGTATATGAAGTTCAGTACGCTTTTAGTACAAAATCTCAGGAAGGGCTCTGATGATCTGCTGCGGCGTATGGAATTAGAAGCAGAGGATGCTGTCCGAACCCGAAGAGAATTGGCAAAACAGCTGGGGGAGGAAGCGGGCACGAAGCTGTTACTTCCCATGATGCTTATGCTGGCAGTGGTGTTTGCGCTGATCATGACGGCGGCATTCCGGTCAATGTAGATGTTATAGAAATATATAGTAGAAAGGAAGGATTTTTATGAAATTAATTAATAACTTTTGGAAGGATGAAGAAGGTATTGGCGTAGTGGAGATTGTACTTATTTTAGTGATTTTGGTGGCGTTGGTTGTAATTTTCAAAGATAAGATCACTTCTATAATCAGCAGTGCATTTTCACAGATTGATGATGGAGCAGGGACGATTAATGATGGGATTAGTATATAAAGAAGAGGGCAGCATCACAGTATTTATGACATTTATTTTTCTGCTTTTATTTGCCTTGACCGGAGTAACTCTTGACAGTGCGCGTTATTTTGGATCAGCCGGTTATGTGAAAACTTCTGCCTACGGTGCAGAGATTGCCGCATATGGAGAGTATAACAGAGAACTGTTTACGGAGTACGGCTTCTTTGGATGCGGTGGCTTTAATGGGAAAGGAGAAGAGGACTGGCTGGATCGTTATGAGGAAATTTTGCGGGAAAATCTGAGGGAAAGACCGGCGGCACAAAAGCCGGGATTCTTCCCCAAAAGATATGCATCAGTTTATCAGATCAGTGGAGTATGGGCGGATCTGGAGGAGGTCCATTTTCTGACAGAAGAAAAATATTTTCGACAGCAGCTGCGGAAATGGAGCACAACACAGGGGCTGAAGGATATTGGAGGAGACTTGGTTCAACAGGTTCTGGGGACAGACCAGGGAAAAAAAGAGGAACTGCTTCGGGATATGGAAGAGACAGATTCTCTAGAGGATAAGGAGGCGGGGCAGACAAATAAATCTGCTGTGGCTAAAGATGCTGTGCAAAATGGCCCCCGGGAGAAACAGGGAACGAAGGTTGAAGATCCGCTGGAATTTCTTAAAGAACTGCTGCAGGATGGCGTGTTGTCTCTGGTCTGCAATAGTGACACTTTATGCGAAAGGGAGCTTGATACAAGAGAGATTGCGGAGGGAACACAGAGTACGCAGGAGATGTTGTCGCAAAAAGACAAGGGAAATTGGAGTAAAGGGAAAAGTGGTTTCAAGATCATGAAAAAGTTTCTTAAACAGGAGGATTCCATGTGGAATGACGAAATGACAGAGGACTCCGGAAAAAAAGGGGAGCTGATTATGTATGTGTCCGATAAACTGGAATCCTATGTTTCAGAGCACAGGGGGAGCGTACCCTATGGACTGGAGTATTTGATCAGTGGAAAGAAAAGTCAGAAGGAGGCGCTTGGCACAGTGATTGATCACCTGTTTTTGATCCGGACTATGATTAATTTTCTCTATGTGGAAAAGGATCCGGTGCTTCAGGCAAAAAGTCTGGAAACAGCAACAGCTCTGGCGGCACCGTTGATGGCAGAGGCATTTATTCCCGTGATACAAAAAGGGATTCTGCTGGTCCTTTCCATGGAGGAGGCATGTGTGGATATTACAGCACTTCTTCAAGGACGTCAGGTTCCGGTGTTTAAAAGCAGGAAGAGCTTTCAAATGGATTATGCACAGATATGTCTTGCAAACAGGAAAATTTTTCAGGAAAAAGCAAAGCAGTTTCCAAGGGAAGGAGATGGACTATTTGCTGCAGATAGCGGAAAAGGACTGGGATATGAACAATACCTGTGGTTGATGCTTATGATGCGATCATGGAACGATTTGTATCAGCGGACCTTAGATGTAATACAGTTTGATCTGCGGGACAGATTTAATCAGACGTTTTCGATCGATCAGTGTATTTGCAGAACCAAAGTAGTGGTTACATATGAGCTGCCGGTTTTATTTCGGTGGATTGCAGATCAGACAGGAGACAAAAGTAATATAGATCATACAAAATATACGCCGGGTATGCTGCGCCGACGGATCACGGTGGTATATGGGTATTCATAAATGAAATACGCCGGGGGCTGTACAGGGCACTTTCTCAAAACCTCTTTTAAGAACAAACCCACCAATAATTTATAATGTTTTGGCAGAAGATGCTTCCCCCATTCACACATTAAATGAAAAAACATTTTTCGTAAATAACTTGTCAGTTGAAAATTAGTATATACCAATTGAGAAAGTGCTCTGTACAGTCTCCGGCGATCAAGGTAAGGATAAAACCTATGAAATATTTTTGGAAAAAATGGAGTCAGGCATCTTATACAGTAGAGGCGGCATTTGTGGTGCCTTTTGGGTTTCTGGTGCTTTTTTCCCTGAGCATTTTGTTTACATTATTGATAAAAGGTAATGATGTGCAGATGTCTCTTTTGCGTACAACACAAACTTATGCAGTGACCGGAAGCAGAATGTCCTCGGTATCCGGAATACTTGCGCAAGGTGTTACGGTGAGTTGGAAGGAACAGGATGGAATGAAAATCTGCTATGCCGGTTATTCAAAGGGAGTTCCGTTTCTGGGATCCCGGATATTTCGTTTGCATCGCTATCAGCAGATGGTTGTCGCAGATTATTCCGGGTGCAGTATGATCTCGGACGAGACAGACGATTATTTTGTATATATTGCAGAAAACGGAAGAGTATTTCACAGAGATCGGGAATGCAGTTATCTTCGTACCCGGATTCAGGAAAGCGCCTTGTATCTGGTAAAGAGTAAACGTAATCAATCAGGGGGGATTTACTATCCCTGCGAGAGCTGCTGTCGCGGGGAGATGACGTCATCTGGGGAAACGGTATATTTTACGTCGTATGGAGACAGATATCATATCCGGAAAGAATGTTCCAAGTTAAAGAGAAATGTGAAAGCGGTAAGGCGGTCAAAAGCGGGAAACCTGCCGCCGTGTAGTAAGTGTGGAGGTGGAGTGCAAAAATGAATATGGTGTTTCATGTGGGACTCATGGCTATGCTGGGGATCTGTACGATTATGGACTGCGTATATCGAAAGGTGTGGATGCCTCTGACCGGCATTATGCTGTGCTATGTTGTGGCTGGAAATCTGCTGACAGAGAGTATACATTGGCAGGGGATGATCCTGGGGATTATTGTGGGAGTATTTTTTTATCTCTCGGCAGTAATAACCAGGGGGCAGATTGGCAGGGCTGATGGAGTTTTGCTGGGAATATTGGTGATGGCATGGACGCCGTGGAATGGCATATTGTTTGTGATGTACAGCTTTTTGTACTCCTTTATTGCAGCGCTTGTTATGGTGGTACTGTGGCGGAAGGGGAGGAATGCAAGTATGCCGATGGTTCCGTTTATGTGGCTTGGTTACCTTACTGTACTATGCCTGTAAATGAAAAGAAATTCACAGGCAGTGAAATGGGTAGACACAGGCGGTAGGCGGTTTCAGGCAGGTGGAAGTAGTTGGAGATTGTGGGGAAAAAGAGAAAAACGAAGGAATGGAGGGATAGCATGAACCGGTATATGTGGGATGGAAGTTATACGGTGGAGGCAGCTTTTATCGTGCCTGTGGTTCTGGGGATATTTTATGGCTGGATGTTTCAGCTGTTTTATCTCCATGATCAGGTAGTGATGGATGGAATGCTGCAGGAAATCGTGGTGCTGCGGCAGGAGAAAAAGGACTGTGGTCAGCAGGAGATGGATGAGTGGAGAGAAAAGCTTCAGGAAGCACTTTGGATCGCACGGGTAGACGACTTTCAGCTGCAAAAGGATTCCTTATGTACCAGAGGGAAGATATCCGCATCTGCAGTATGGAAAATACCGGTGATGCAGCCCTTTTTAGGGAGCTGTTTTCGAAGCAGTGTGGCGGAGACGATTTCTTCTGTACAGCCGGAAACAGCATTACGGATAAAGGGAAGGGAGGAGAAACAAAGTGGAGGAGATTGACAGTCATTCCGGAAGCTTTCACGAGGAAAAGGGGTTTCTGGTAGTGGAGGAGGCGTCAGACCGCAGTGATGCTTTTGATGTCAAAATGCTTTTAAATAATCAGATTTCCGGTCTTCTTCCGCTGCAGATCCAATATATTGATAACCAATGTATTTACCGCTATATGACGGGAGAAAAGATTTCGCTGGCCGGATTGTTGTCACACCGGAAACTGCAATTTAAGGAAGCGTATCAATTATGGAAAGATATATTCCACAGCTGTAGTATATGTGGTGAATACCTGTTGCAGCCGGAGCATCTGCTGCTATATCCGGAATACATTTACTGGAGCGCTCAAACCAAAAGCTTTTCAATTTGTTATTTTCCCGGCCGGGAAGAGAATCTGGAGGTTCAGATCAAAAGGCTTTGTGAGTTCCTTTTAAAGGTGACGGATCATCAGGACAGGCTGGGGAGAAAGTTTATATATGACTGGTATGACCGGTTGATGGGGAGAGGTTTTTATTTGTCAGAGCTGGAGCAGTATTTAAAGAGCTACAGGGACAGCGAAGGTTGTGGCTGTAGGGAAAGCATGACAGAGAAAAAAGAAGCAGAGAAGAGAAGTGGCAAAGATCCTATAGAATGCAGCCTGAAAAAGGACCTTTGTGAAGAGGCAGACAGAGAGGTGATCAAGAGAAAAAAGGAGCCTGTTGACGAAAAAACTAAGAGAAGGGTATCAGAAGTGAAGGGGGTGTATGATAGAAGGGAACGAAGTGAGGAAAGTAAAAAGAGTTGTTTTCAAGGGGCAGGGGAAAAAACTTATTATTTGAAAAATGTTTCAAAGTATCCGGAGGCATTATTACAGTTTTCTCTGTCAGAGGGGACATTGTCAGTGGGGCGTGCCCCGGGCTGTGATATGGTTCTGGTGGGAGGTCAGGTCAGCTGGCATCATGCCAGGATAGAGGTTGAAGAGGGTCAGGTTTTTGTGACAGATACAGGATCTGCCCATGGCGTATTTTTAAATAAAAAAAGGCTGATAAAAGAACATCCGGTACTTTGCAGAGCAGGTGATATCATAGGCTTTGCAGATATTACCTACTTGCTCTGTACCGGATGAAAAGGAATGCAAGATGACCTGTAATAGGCAGTTTACAGTTGCGATTGAATGCTAATTACAATTGTAGCTCTCTGGATCAGTGGGCACTTAAACGGACTGCGTCATAAAGGTGGCCATAACCTTCATGGTCCATGGAGGTGGTCAGATGACCGTCGCTGTCAATATGGAAATGGTAAATATTGTATTCGCCGTTTTCGTAAGAAAAGTCAGTGCCGTTGTCCTGATAATGGCAGTATTCCGCAGGAGCGTCCGAAGTGTAATACTCCAGGATCAGCTCTTTGGCACCGCCATCCGGGATGTGGTTAAGCTGTGGCCAGGTAGGAATAATGCTGCCGGCCTTGATATAGATCGGGCATATGTCCAGAGGAGCATCCCGAAGAATGTACTTTCCACCTTCGATACGTTCCTTGGTCCAGTAGTCTACCCATGTTCCTTCAGGGAGATATACCGGTCTGACGTGGGCACCCTGGTCAGTGACAGGAGCGACCAGGATACGGTCTCCCACCAGATATTCGTCATTACATTCATAAACCTCCGGATCGTTCTGATAATGCATTACCAGAGGACGGATGATCGGCATACCGGTTTGTGACTCCTCATAAAACAGATCATACAGATAAGGGATAAATCTGTAACGAAGCTTTAAGTAATTACGATAAATATCGAGAGTCTGGCGGTCAAACTGCCATGGCTCCTGACAGCGGGAGAATTTTGCACAGTGGTTGCGGAAAAGCGGTGCAAAACAGCTTGCCTGTATCCAGCGGCAAAGAAGCTCCGGAGTTGTATTGGAGCCAAATCCTCCGATGTCCGTGCCGACAAAAGGCATGCCGGACATTCCAAGGTTTAACAGCTGTGGAATGGACATTTTCAGATGGGTCCATATACTCTGGTTGTCACCGGTCCATGCGGTAGAGTATTTCTGTGAACCGCTGTAGCAGGCTCTGGTGATGACAAATGGACGTTTGCCGCTTGTATCTTTGAGTCCATCGTAGGTGGCTTTTGCCATCAGGTGGCCATATACATTGTGGACCTCCTTATGAAGCCGGGGCATATCGTCCCCCGGGAATACCACATCATCCGGCAGAGGTCCCCGGAAGCTGGCCGGTTCATTCATATCGTTCCAGATACCGCTGATGCCCTGATCCACTAGAAACTTTGTCTGGCTGCCCCACCATTTACGTACGGTAGACGAGGTATAATCCGGGAATACAGAATCTCCCGGCCATACAGCGTTTTCGTAGATATCACCATCCGGGGTCTGGGCGAAATAGTGATTGCGGACACCCTCGTCATACATGTGATACCCTTTTTCAATCTTGGTACCGGGATCGATGATGGTGACTAAGCGGATGCCTTTGTCCTGCAGAGTGTTACTGAGACCTGACAGATCCGGAAATTTGTTTTCGTCTACGGTAAAGACCTTATAGTTATCCATGTAATCAATGTCCATATGGATCACATCACAAGGCAGATCATTTTTGATAAAGTTATCTGCGAGTTCCAGAACTTCCTGTTGGGAGGAGTAACCCCAGCGGGATTGATGATAGCCCAGAGTCCAAAGCTGAGGCAGTGGGCAGCGGCCGGTGATATCTGTGTAGCCCTTGATCACATCAGCAATGGTGTCGCCATAGATGAAGTAATAGTCCAGTTCACCATCTGCGGCACCAATAGAATAATATTCCGTAGAGCTGTAGCCCATATCAAAGCTTGTCTTGTAATGGTTGTCAAAAAAGATACCATAGACACAGTCTTTGCGGAGTGTAATAAAGAACGGGATTGACTTGTACAAAGCCTTAAAGGTAGGGTTTTCCACATGAGGATCCGGGTTGTCTGAATTCCACATGGTATAGTCGTAGCCGATCTTGTTTAAAAAGCCGGTCTTGTCACCAAGTCCATAGAATACTTCATCACCATACAGCGACTTGGTGATCTGGAAACGACAGGCGTCATCGCCGGCATGAACGACGTGTCCCTCCTGACGCATCTGTTCAATCTCCTCCTCGGTCAGGGTCTCTGCCTCCTGCAGTGCTCCTGTGTAATCGGAGCAAAGAGGTGTTCCTTCCGTAGAGCAGATCTGCAGATGGAGCTGGTCATCCAGCGAAATCCGCAAAGCTTTTGTGGCAAGTGTAAGGAGGGAGTGGGCGTTTTCATGGACATCCTCAGATGCAGAGTTTCCTTGTGCTTCCTGAGAGGCGGTAGCAGCTTCGGTGAGAGAGGCGGCATCACAGGTTTGCTCTTCTGTTTGTGAGCCGCATGAATTTACTGCAGTCAGCGTTCCGGCAGGGGATGGTCTGTTTTCGACAGCAAAGGACACCTGAGTTCTTGCGTGGATTCGCAGCATAGTATCTGTGACAGCCTCAATCTGCAGAGGTGTGCCGGAAACATTGGTGTATTTAGTTAAGAGATCTCCTGCATAAATGGAGCAGGTATGATTGGATAATTCATATTTCCATGGAAATGTATTCATTGTATATCAAGCTCCTTTGTATTTATTTCTAACCGCTATTGTACAAAATGAAATTGACGGATGCAATGCTGTAATCGTTAGAAATATGTGAATATTTTATGAAAAGATTACGTTTGCATCTCTGAATTCTGTTTTGATCACGATGTATGGGTAGGTTTCCGTCTGACTGACGTCCTGATTCTTTTTGGGACCGGTCAGCTCCGTGACAAAGACAAGACAGTCCTTTGCTTCGTAGAAGTCGGTCACGACAATATTGTAGCCGTCTGTCTGCTGGGCGCCATAGCCTTTGACGATATAAAGGCAGCTTCCGTCAGAATATGTAAGTTCAAAAGCATCATTGCATCTGTCATCGATAAGCTCCTGCAGTTCTGCCGGAATATCGGTTCCTGCGACTACAGTGAAGTCCAGATCCTTTGTTTTTTCCGGAAGCTGGTTTTTCTGGCAGCCGGACAGCAGCGGGACAAGCAGGAACAATAAAAGCAGGGAGAGTAGGGGAAAGAAACGGATTCGCTGGGAGAGGCGGCAGAGAAAGGAATGTGGGGGATAGGAATCTGACTCTTTGTAAAAAAAGTTTAATGATGACATAAAATCTCCTTAGTCATATGAATTCCGTCAGTGCACAAGTCCGGAATGAATGACGAAGTAATATTGATATAATTTATTCGAAAACCTGCAAACATATGCAAAAAAACATGGAAAATACAAGTAAAATACTGCTATTTTTGTCAACAAATTAGGGTGGATTCGTTGATTTTTTGACTTTTATAGTATATGATGGTAGAGTGACTGTGAATAGAATCTAGAAGTCGATAATTTCAGGGAGGATACTACGAATGAACGAAATTAACAAGGAAGAATTCAAAAAAGACATTGAGAATTA
>CAKRHL010000024.1 GCA_934338765.1 uncultured Lachnospiraceae bacterium
CTACAGAGCTGTGGTGCAAGGCTCCGGGGCTTTGTTCGGTGGGGCTGATCTCTCCCGGTGGCGAATACAGTGGCAGGACATATGCCAGAGTCGGGGAACGCCAGGTGATCCGATTCCTGCTGGAGAAGACTGTGGTTTATATTGATTATCTTCTGGTGTCCTTTGAAAGCGGGGATGAATGTGTCCGTATCCGTTTTTTTGGACCGGAGGAGGGAATCTGGCGCATTCGGGTATTTAATGAGACGGACATTCCGGTGCAGTTCGATATGTGGCTTCCAATCCGGGATTTTATCCGGCAGGGGACATATTTTCTGCGTCCGGATCCCAACATTACCATATGTGATCCTGCGAATAATTCCCAGATCATTTCTGTTTCTGATTATGATGGAGCGAACCGCAGCGTGGTGGCGGATGCAAGCCGCGGCTATAACTGGCGGGGAGAGATTGTGCCGGATATTGCGGCTCCCGGTGTCAATATTTTTGGTCCCCTGCCGAGACAGGGAAATGTCATGATTTCTGCAGGAGATGCCACACCGCGCTACGGTTACCGGACCGGCTCCAGTGCGGCGGCTGCGGTCACGGCAGGAGCGGCAGTATTGCTGGCAGAATGGGGGATTGTCAGAGAAAATGATATCAATATGGATAGTGTGGGAGTTCAGAAATATCTGATCCGCGGAGCAAACCGGTCGGGCAGAGCATTTCCAAATGAGGAGTGGGGCTATGGAACTTTAGATCTGTATGGGGCTTTTGAAGTGATCCGCACAAAGCCGTAATGTGGTGATCGCAACGGTGTCTCATACGGCAGGACGGTTATGCGAGAAGGAGTGAAAGCATTTTTTGTGTCTACTCCGTATAATCATGGGTTTCCATCCATTGCAGCAGTTTTTCGATGGAAGGATTGCTGTTTTCTGTTTTCCAGATAATCTCGAAATCCACCTCCTCCGGTGTGCCGTCGCTTCGCAGCAAAGGAAGAACAATAAGATTTCGGGCATTATAATAATAGCGGACGGCATATTCCGGTAAGATTGCAATGCCAAAGCCGGCAGATACTTCCAAAAGCACGGTCTGTACTTCACGGTCACGGCTGATAATATGAGGAATGAAACCGCCGCGGTTATAGCAGAGCAGCACCTCCTCCGCTTCGTCTGTGGCACGTCCATGGGGCTGCATAATAATAAAATCCTCCTGTGCCAGATCACGGTAGGAAAGATGATTGTGACCGGACAGGGGATGACCGGGATAAAGCACTGCCATCAGAGGAAAACGTTTGAGAAACCGGTGCGTCATATTCTCGTAGCCCTGTGCGGCGAGAGAAAGATTCAGGACAATATCGCAGTTGTTATCTTCCAGATGATGATAGAGGGCGCTCATGTTATCGCGGATCAGATGCAGGGAAATATTGGGGTAGGCCTCCCGGAAGGTGCGCAGAGTCTCCGAAAAACGACTTTGCTCATAGCCACGGATAAATCCGATGGACAGCTCGCCGGTAACGCCCTCAGAGGCAGTACGTGCCAGCTTGACAGCCTCTTCCGCACGGATCAGAATGGCACGGGCTTCGTTGAGATAGACCTTTCCGGCAGCGGTAAGCTCTACGTGATGCTTGTCCCGGACAAACAGTGAAACGCCCAGACGCTTTTCCAGAGACTGGATCTGCAGAGTGATGGCTGTCTGGGAAATATAGCATTTCTTCGCGGCTTTTGTAAAGCTTAATGATTCTGCCACTGCAATAAAATATTCTAATTGTTTTAAATTCATAAATACATCCCCCTGTAATAAGATTAACTTATTATAATATCTGATAATCATATTGGCAAGTCGGATAAATTTGTTTTATAATTTAGAAAAGATATTACGAAAGAAAGTGAGAAAATTATGGGAAAACTGAAAGAATTCTATGAAGGAAAGTATGCCCGCTATATTCTGCCGGGCGTGCTGCTGCAGTCTGTGCTGATCGGTGGAGGTTATGCGACCGGCCGTGAGATCTATTCTTACGGAGCAAAATTCGGAAGTATGGGATGGATCGCCGGACTTACCATTGGAATCGGATTTGCGCTTTTTGCCTTTCTGACCTTTGAGATCTGCCGTATTTATAAGGTGTATGATTACAAGAATTATATCCAGAAGGTGATCGGACCATTGTGGCCGGTGATGGATATTCTGACGGTCTTGATCGCTATTCTGCTGATCGCAGTTATGGCGGCAGCGACAGGAAGTATTTTTGAACAGGCAGGTATGCCGAATATTCTGGGCTCCGTTGTGATCGTATTGATCTGTGGATTCTTGAATTTCAAGGGTTCAAAGCTGATTGAAAAGTTTGAATCCATGGGAACGATTCTATTGTATGGAGGCTATATTTTATTTACGATCCTTGTTATTGTAAATAAGGGAAGTAATATTCCGAAGGTATTTTCTACGATGGATACCAGTGCGTATGATGGTTCCGTGACAGTTCCTCTGTGTATTTACACAGGTATTTTATATGTGGCTTACAATATCAATTCCATTCCTATGGGAATGTTTTCACTGACACGTCAGACTAAGAGGAAAGAGACATTTATTTCCGGTATGATCGCCGGTCTTTTGATGGTCATTCCGTGGTTCCTTTCTTATTTTGCTATGATGTGCTTCTATGGGGATACTTCTATTGTAGGTGCAGATGTTGCAACGCCTTGGGTGGAGATGATCAAGGCGGTACACGGAGGTCCGGTGCTTCTGGCAGTATTTAGTATCGTTATGGGTTGGACATTGGTAGAGACAGCGACCGGCTGTATTCACATGATCATTGACCGTTTTGATGTGGCTCTGGAGGAGAAGGGAGCTGCCAAGCTGACCGATGCCAAGAGAGGTATTGTTACGGTGGCGACACTGATCGGAGCACTGATCCTTTCCAGAATCGGTGTAGTAACATTGATCGAGCAGGGATATACCTATCTGTCATACGGCTTTATCCTGTTCTATCTGCTTCCGACATTGCTGGTAGGCGGTTGCCGTATTATCCGAAACTGGAATAAATAAGCAGAAGTATCATGAGATATTTTGGAATGGAAGGAGAATATAAATGCAAAATGTAGGATATTATAATGGAGAGCTTGGCGCATTGGAGGAAATGAAGATTCCAATGTTGGACCGTGCGGTTTATTTTGGAGATGGCTGCTATGATGCCACCACATTTGCCAACAATAAGATTTTTGGTGAGAAGGATCATTTAGATCGTTTTTATAATAGCTGCAGGCTGCTGGAAATCCCGTTTGATATGCCGAGGGAGGAGCTGGTTGCTGAGCTGCAGAAATGTATTGATGCCAATGATAGCGATCATGGTATGCTTTACTGGCAGTGTTCCCGTGGTACAGCACCTCGTGATCATAGGTTCCCGCCGAAGGAAGTAAAGCCGAATCTGATGATCTTTACGGTACCTTGTGAGCTGATTCCGTTTGATCAGACTTTCCGCCTGATCTCCATGGAGGATACCCGCTTCCTCCACTGCAATATTAAGACGTTGAATCTCATTCCAAGCGTTATTGCATATCAGCGCTGCATAGAGCAGGGGTGTCAGGAGACGGTATTCCACAGGGGAGACCGCGTGACTGAATGTGCTCACAGCAATATTCTGATGATCAAGGATGGGGTGTTGTGTACTCCGCCAAGAGACAATCTGATCCTGCCGGGTATTACTTTGAAGCATCTGCTGATGCTTGCAGAGCAGAATGGAATTCCAACCAAAGAAGCACCGTTTACCATGCAGGAGCTTGCAGAGGCAGACGAGGTAATCGTCAGCAGTTCCGGCGGACTCTGTACACAGGCTGTTGAGCTGGATGGAAAGCCGGTGGGCGGCAAGGCTCCGGAGCTTTTAAAGAAGCTTCAGGATGCGTATGCGGCTTATTATGCTGAGGACACAAAGGCTTAAAGATACGGACGTACATCATTCATATAAAAGGCGAGAAGAAGTCTTGTTTTCTGGATTGCAGTATCCATGGAAACAAGGCTTTTTATTTTCTGGATACGATAATTTACAGTGTTACGGTGTAAGAAAAGTTCATCGGCAACCTTTTGGATGCTGCCATCGTGTTCCAGCCAACAGCGCAAGGTCTGACGGAGAGCGGGATCCTCCAAAGGTGCCAGAAGCTGTTCCGTTTGGGCAAAGACCTCCGGATCTTCAATAGCAAGAACTGCATTATAGAGTCCGATATTGCGGAAATGAGTTTTTGATTTTCCACGGATGTGACTGACGATCAGGGCGCGGGAGGCATGCTTTGCCTGTGTCCGGATAGACTGGGGGGAGGAGATGGGCTCACTGATACCGCAGAAGGTGTGCTCCGGAATATCAGGGATAACCGGAGCCGCATAATAAAAGAGGTTTCCTTTTCGCGTCTGGGCGTACCAGGCAAATGACAGATCCTGATCGGCGATCAGCAGAAAACATCCCCGGAATCCCTCTAATATAGGAATATCCTTTTCTCTGATCTCTCCCTCCAGAGCCCGGGAAAGACTTTCCGTCCGCAAGTCCTGTGTTCTTTTTTCGGAAATAATTTCGTTACAGTAATCCTGCATCAGATCTGCAATGTGGATTTCCCAGGGCATAGAAAAAAGAGGGAACTGATGCTCCTGACACCATTCCTGTACGTTTTTTGGTACAGATGCAATGTAGGGTCCCATATTCAGGACAAGTCCACAGACATGACGTTCCCAGAGACGCTTGATAAAGGACAGGAGCTGATCACTTCCCGCAGTCTCCAGTCCGGTGGTGATGATCAGCTCGTTTCCCCGGAGAAAGCTGCTGTTATTGCTGTCTTCCACCAGATGCACCCAGGAGATCCGGTGATCCAGCCGGGCATTTGGGATCAGAAGCTGAAGCCGGTATTTATGTTGTGTCTGATGATAAAAATATTCTAAGGTTAATGCCATGGGAAAACCTCCGTTTTGATGGGATAACGCAACTCCGAAAATCTGAAGTCTGTTTTACGGTTAACTGTTTCCTATGAGACTCCATTATATCAAAAATTCGCAATACTCCGGCAAAAGGTTCGAAAAAGTTCTGCTTTTCCTCACTCGCGGGCGCGTTAACATCGTAATTAGCCGGTTACAAGGTGCAAGCACCGGTATCTGTCTGATTGCTATGTTCACTTTTGCCTCCGCGCATATTATACCTTATTTGTGCTGACAGCACAAGAGAAACACATTTCTTTATGCTGTAATACATAGAAAATGTTTGTTTATCATGCTAGGATTGACATTGTCAAAAAGATCATATAAGGAGGAATCGATTATGTTACGAGATGCATTACCGAAGATTATTACTGAAAGTGTACCGGGTCCTAAGTCTAAGGCCCTGATCGACAGAAGACATGAGGCTGTTCCGGATGCTATCGGATGTGCATATCCGGTTGCGATCAAGCGCGGTGAGGGAGCCATGGTAGAAGACCTGGATGGCAACTATTTCCTTGACTGGGTTGGCGGCGTTGGTGTCCTGAATGTGGGATACAGTCAGCCGGCCATGGTAGAGGCAGTAAAGGAGCAGGCGGAGAGATTCTTCCACGGAATGTTTAATATTGTGACCCATGAGGGTTATGTAGCACTGGCTGAGAAGTTAAATGGGATCGTACCGGTAAAGGGTGACAAAAAGCGGACATTCTTTGCCAACAGCGGTGCTGAGGCAGATGAGAATGCGGTAAAGATCGCAAGGGGATTTACAAAACGTCCAAACATCATTGTATTTTCCGGAGCCTTTCACGGACGTACGGAGCTGACCATGACCATGACCTCCAAGAAGGCATATGCCACTAGCATGGGACCTCTTTCCCACGGTGTATTCCGTGCGAGATTCCCGTATCTGTACCGTAAACCGGCCGGTATGCCGGAGGAGGCAGCGATTGACTATTACATTAGTTCGATCTATGATGTGTTTGAAGAGTGCGGCGCAGCAGATACCATTGCAGCCATTGTGGTAGAGCCTCTGCAGGGCGAGGGTGGTTTTATCCCGGCTCCGATCGAGTGGGTAAAGGCAGTGCGCAAGATCTGTGATGAGAATGGAATCCTTCTGGTGGCAGATGAGGTGCAGGCTGGATTCTGCCGGACAGGCCGTATGTTTGCGTCAGAGTATTGGAAGGATGCGGGATGCGCACCGGATATTCTGGCAACCGCAAAGTCTATTGCAGGCGGTATGCCTCTCAGTGCGATCATAGCAAGAGAGGAGATCATGCAGGCAGTACCGGCAGGCACCATCGGTGGTACATACTGTGGTAATGCGGTATCCTGCGCTTCTGCTTTGAAAGCCATTGAGATCATGGAAAAGGACGATCTGGCCGGACGTGCCATGGAGATCGGCAAAAAGGTTACGGCACGTTATGAGGCGATGAAGGAGAAATACGGCGTCATTGGTGATGTGCGTGGACTGGGCGCCATGATCGGTCTGGAGTTTGTCAAGGATCAGGAATCCAAGGAGCCCAATCCGGCTCTGGTAAAGGCTCTGGTACAGGAATGTGCTGCCAACGGTCTGATCGTGGAGAGCGCCGGTATCTATGGAAATGTTATCCGTTTCCTCGCTCCACTGGTGATCACGGATGAACAGCTTGAGGCAGGACTGGATATTATGGAAAATGCAATCGCCAGGCTTACGGCATAAGACTTACATTGTAGTTTTGGAAATGGGGTAAAATATGAAAGAATTAATGATCAAACCGGAGATCTATCATTTTGATACGGTCCGCGCATTTGCGGAGGAGTTTCAGATCGGAGAGGGAGATCTGGTGGTTACGAACGAGTATATATACAAACCGTTTTTTGGAGATCTGGATCTGAAATGTGATGTGATCTTTCAGGAGAAATACGGGCAGGGAGAGCCTTCTGACGATATGGTGGAGGCAATGTATAAGGATATTCACGGAGAGCATAAGCGTGTGATCGCCGTTGGAGGAGGGACTGTGATTGATATCTCCAAGCTCTTTGCACTCAAAGAGGTATCTCCGGTATTGGATCTCTATGACGGGAAGATCACGCCGGTCAAGGATAAAGAGCTTGTGCTTGTGCCAACCACCTGCGGTACCGGCAGTGAAGTGACCAATATCGCGATCCTTGCATTAAACAGCCGCGGTACCAAGAAGGGACTTGCCGTGGACGAAATGTACGGTGACAGTGCGGTGCTTGTGCCGGAGCTGTTGGAGAGTCTGCCGTTTGGCGTGTTTGCTACAAGCTCCATTGATGCGCTGGTACATGCAGTGGAGTCAAGTCTTTCGCCAAAGGGTAACCAGACCACAAGGATGTTTGGATATAAGGCGATCGAGATGATCCTTGCCGGTTATCAGGAGATTGCGAAAAACGGTCCGGAGGCGAGAAAGCCACTGCTGTCACAGTTTCTCATGGCAAGTAACTATGCGGGAATTGCCTTCGGCAACGCCGGATGTGCTGCGGTACATGCCATGAGTTATCCGTTGGGAGCCACGTATCATGTGCCTCACGGGGAGTCTAATTATGCCATGTTTACCGGTGTGATGAAGAACTATATGGAGATCAAAAAGGACGGCGAGATTGCAAAGCTCAACCGTTTTATTGCAGATATCCTCGGCTGTTCCACTGATGATGTCTATGAGGAGCTTGAAAAGCTGTTGGATCATCTGATCCAGAAGAAGCCTCTTCATGAATATGGTATGCGGGAGGAAGAGATCGAAGAATTTACGGATTCCGTGATTGAAAATCAGCAGAGACTTCTCGCCAACAACTTTGTACCGCTAGACAGAGAGCGCATGATCAAGATCTACAGGGAGCTGTACTGAAATATTACCGGTTTATAAGACGTGAAGTGCTGCAGCTGCGAATTAATAATATAAATTTACAACGTAAAAGCAGGATCTTTTGAAAAGGATCCTGCTTTTTTCGTGCATTGACAGTAAAATACAAAATGCGTAAGATATTTTATATATTATTATGAAAGAGGTTTTGGCACGTATGAAAAATTCATTTGATCTGCAAAGGGACAGTGTACGTATACGGGAAATAGATGTTAAGGGGAATCTGAAATATTTCGAGCTGCAGCAGGATGAAAAAAAGAATCAGGAGATGTTTTGTATTGATAAGAAAAGGCTGGTCAATAAATATACTAATATTCAGAGACCGTCCATGGAGTTGCACCATTTAAGGTCAAAGAAAAACACGTTCCGTTATATAGGAAAAGATAAGGAACAGATTGCGTATACAGATGTTTATATTTGCCTTGATATGAAGGAGTTGTTTTCCTATTGTAATAAGATTGCAAGAAAGGCGAACGCACGCGGTCTAAACAAAAAAAAGCCGGGTGCCTCCAGTCTGAAAAAGGCCGGAAAATATAAGGAAATTTTAAATCGTTTGTATGCCGATGGATTTTATGTGGTCAATGAAAAAGAAAATAAACGGGATCATTATATAGAATACAAAAGATCAGCGAACAGTGCGAAAAAAGGAAAGCATTTATTTATTCTGGAGAGATACTATAAGCCCATGATGGAATGGACCTGGATGGGGAAACCTATGTCCCCAAAGAGAGAGAAATGTAACCTCACGGATGCGAAGGCATATGAAACTCTTGTGTGCAGCAATCTGATCGGGACCGTACAGATCGATCCGGAGCAGGTACTGGTGGTTGATGATATCAGGCATAATATAAAAGCAGGGTTAAGCGAAGAAGAAAAGGAAAAATATGCCACATATGCAGATGAGGTCACCTTATTTAAAATGGAGCATTTCAGTTTTTTGGATGTAACGAAGAAGGCGGACAGTGATGTGGAGAATGTTGTATTTGACGGAGAATCGTTGCTGGACCAGAGTATTTTTCGGGAGAATGAATGTGAGGATAAGGGAATGATGCTCCTGAGGAATTTTTTCTTTAAATCCTGTGCTTTTCAGACAAAGATTCAAGAGTATTATAAAGATTATTTTGATGAACATTATCCGGATGGGGATTATGAAGAATTTCAGATTACGGATTATTTCGGTCATAAAATTTATGCAAAAAATGTTCGTCTGATCACCACACCAAGCTCCATGAAAGTTTTAAAATTTTCTGAGCATTATGGGGACAAGATTACGGAACAAAAGGGTTTAACATTACAGGAGGCTCAAATCTATCAGGAGGATCAGGCCTTTCAGGTCTGGAAGAATGCAGTCCGGGAGAATGGCAATTTGTTTGGGGTGGTAAAACACGAGCATGAGCCGAGAAAGGTAAGACGTTTTACCTATCAGATGATCAATTCGATCCCTTTTACCCGGGAAGATATCATGTCTCTGCTTGAGAAGGAATTTGAGTTTGTAAAAACATTACGCGATAACACAGAGGAGTACATCAGATATGTGAGTGGCGGCAGAGATTATGGGGAAATGTATCTTTCCACAACAGATGAGTTTATATTATCAATGTATAAACGGAATCCAAAGTTTGCAGATACCAAAATATTTAAGACAAAGAGATATCGGGATATCAGTGCCTATATTGATCGGTTAAAGCAGGGGAAAATAAAGATCGCAGCGGATTATTATACCATGTGCAGTATGCCTTTTGAGCTTCTCCGCTGGTCTTTGGGAGAGGAGATCACCTCGTCCTTATTAAAGCCCTGGGAGGTGTGTCATCAGGGATTGGAAGAGGGAACTCGTGTAACAATTTGCAGAAATCCACATATTTGTGCCGGAAATGTGGAGATGGCAACCAATAGAAAACCGAAAGAACTGGAACAATGGTTTTGTTTTGGAAACGACAGTCAACCGAAAAATATCCTGGTGCTGTCTCCGTGGAACTGGGATATAATGAATGCGTTAAATGGAGCGGATTTTGATTCGGATGAGGTGTTGTGTATTAGAGAAAAAGTCATCACAAAACGCACGGAGGAAATCATGGCAGACCATAAAAAGAGATTTCCGATTCCCCATAACTGCGTGGAAGGAACAGCGGTTGAAAAGTGCTCCTATTATGACTGGGAGCAGCTGGAGGTGCTGGATAGCAAGCTGTCTGCAAATATGATCGGGGAGATTGTCAATCTGGCACAGGTGATCAACAGTATCTATTTTGATGGATGGAGAAACATCGAAGAGCTTGAAGACTTTGAAAACGATGTGAGGCAAGCTGGCTATGAGGAGCAGGAGGCAATCTATGATAATGTGGCACGTCTTGCTGTGATGTCGGGGATAGAGATTGATAAAGCAAAACATGATTTTGATCTGGATGTTGCCAAGGCGTATGAGTTTTTATTGAATGAGGGAGCCGGTGTATCTAGATGGGAGGGACGGAGTTATGTAACAATTGGTTCTGAGGAATATGTTCTTCAGATTACGTATCCGCGTTTTATGGAGCATCTTCGGAACCAGGGAAAGGGGAATCAGGGCTTTCGCTTCCCGGAAAATAATAAATATTCCGGCTATTTCTTTTTTGAAAGTGCCATGGAATACCTGTATCAGGCAGTGGAAAGCAAATACACCGAAAACAGCGGAGACGCGGAAAACAGCATGCGGAGTAAAACCGTAACGATTGATCAGATCCTTGAGTTTTCCGGTGATAAAGATGACGTAAGCTCAAATTACGAACGAGTGAAGAGAGTGCTGGAATTGCTGACTAAGCTGATTCCTCCTTTGGATCATGTCAATATCATGATATCCCGGTCCAATATGGACTGGGAGGCACTGTCAGATCGCAAGAAGTGTCTGGAACAGGACGCAGTCTGTGAATTGACGAAAAGTAATCGGGCAGCCAAGCTCACTGCAGCGGATATGAGGAAAATTCTTTACAAGATTTTTCACGACAGCAGGAGAAAAGAAGACAAAGAGGGTGTGACGAAAGAAATGGTTCTGGATCAGATAAAAAAAGAAGGAAAGCAGATAGAGATTTTTTTACTGATCCTTACGGTGCAAAAGGAAACAGCACTTTCCTTATTGGACAAGCTGAAGAAAATGCATGTGCATACGGATATTGATCTGGACGCCCTTGTTTCGAAACTTGGACGTGGGGATACTTATGAGTTAAGAGAGTATATTAATGGTGAAATGTGTGAGATTCTTGATTTTGACTCGGAATTACTGCACTTGTTTTCTCATGATAATGAGCTGAAAAAGTACGACGAAACTATGGTGATCAATAATGGACAGATTGACAAAATACTTCGAACCGGGCGATATGATTATACAGTAAACGAGGCCACTCTGCAGAAGCTTTTAAGACTTGTTCTGGAGCCGGAAGAAAACAGGTATTTGCATCATCATCCGTTGCTTGCGGTCAAGCTGTTATATATGGCATTTCCCAAGCAGTTTGACGAATGTATTAAAAAGTGCTAAAAAACGAAAAAAAATGGAAAAAAATATCGGGTAAAATCCAGCAAACCATTGTATTTTCAGTGGTTTGCTGGATTTTTTGTATTCACGCAAATGAAAACCATAATATAAATCATTGTTTTAATTTTTGAAAGGACAGGTGATTTTTATGATGAAATCAGCCAGACAGAAAACAAAGGCAGCAGTCAAGTGGTACGGAGTAAGAAAGGGAAAAAGAACCGGTGTAAAGAGAATGACTTATAAAGAGGCCGAGACTTGGAAAATGAAGCAGTTCAAAAGTTTTAATTGTGAAGAAGATGCCCGGAAATATGCGGAAGTAGAAAACGTGGAAGAAATTGACTGGAATGAAGTACAGGCGATTGCTTATGTGGACGGTAGTCTTAATTTTGACACTGAGACAATAAATGAGGATGAGAAATATGCGTCCTACGGGCTGATCCTTTATGTCAGGGACAGAAAAGAGCCGTTTTATGTGGAGAGTGGACGTATGCAGGACGGGACAGAAAAGAAGGGAGATAAACGAAATCTGAGCGTAAGCCGATACGATATGGCCGGTCATTATGTGGATCGGAACCGGATGAAGGCTGATCCGGGCAGAGAAAATGTCTGGTATACCGATGTGTTTCAGGGCAGGGAGAACAAACACGGATTTGTTACGGCATCCTGGTCTGATGCTTCCGAGGGATTTGGCGCATACAGGGCCATGCAGATCTGCTTTGAAGAGCTGGAGCTTGACCGGATTGCGATCGTATATGATCATCAGGCGCTCTGGGACATTTGTTTTGATCCAAATCAGAACAAAAATGTACCTTATTTTGTTGGTAATTACTTTAAAAAATGGGATGAAAAGGGCAAAAAGATTCATTTCATTGAAGTAAATTCCCATGACAGAGGGGATTATGAAAAGACGGATCCGCTCTTTGTTCATGGTGTTTTTAACGACTGTGTGGATATGCTGGCAAAGGCGGAAACAAAGAAAAATCCTATTGGTGCTTCGGAAAACCGGAATGCAGTTAAGGTCATCGACAGCATTCATGACATGACGAAAAATGATATCAGTGTTCGACGAATGCAGGCGAGACAATATGTCGCAGCGGTGACAGAAAAGATAAACCCTTTTGATGAGATGATGAAATGATAACTCTGAGATCCGGAAATTGTTTTGCAGAAGAAAGCGAGGTAAGTGATATGAATTACATTACAACACCTAATATCATCAAGGAGACCAACCGTGGCTATGATTCATACCGCATTATTGATGAAATGTTATCCCATCGCGAAATTCAGTGCGTGGGAGAGATCAATGCGGATTCTGTTTATTCACTGATCATGCAGCTGCAGCATCTGTACCGGGAGGATCCGGAAGCAGAGATCACCATGTACATTAACAGTCCGGGAGGGGAGGTGAACAGCGGACTGGCATTGTACGACATTATGCAGGCGATCAAGGCACCGATCCGCACAGTATGTGTGGGGATGGCGGCCAGCATGGCATCCATTTTATTTGCGGCGGGAGACCGTCGGGAGATCCTGCCTCACGCTGCGGTGATGATCCATGATCCCCTGATCCCGGGCGGCGTCGGGGGAAGCGCGCTGAGGATCCGGTCTCTCAGCGACGATCTTATGAGAACCCGTACTTTGATCGCAGAGATCCTTGCGAAGCATACAGGAAAATCGGTTGAGGAGATTTACGAAAAGACGGCCACCGACACCTTCTTTTATGGTGAGGATGCTGTTGCGTACGGACTGGCAGACAATGTGATCACAAGCTTATAAGGAGGGAAAACTATGAATTCTAAACGTTATTTAACAAACGGTTACACCATTTCTAACAATTCTTATGAAACCAGACTCAATAACAATGATCTTGTCTGCGGTGCTACAGGCTGTGGCAAGACCAGAGGTTACGTGATCCCAAATCTCCGGATGGCAGAGCAGAGCATGATCGTCTGCGATACCAAGGGGGTGCTTTACGGAGAGTATGAGCAGGAGCTGCGGCAGAAGGGTTATGAGGTCCTCAATATTGACTTGTTTCGGAAAGCAGTCCCTGTGGCTACAATCCGTTTCGTTACATCCGCAAGAATACACAGACGGGGCTTTACCGGGAAGATGATATTTACCGGGTGGCGTCGGTCCTCTGTCCTGTTGAGCATAAGGACGATGTGTTTTGGGAGCAGGCAGCCAAAATGTTTCTGGCGGCTCTGATCGCATATACCTTAGAGGCATTACCGGAAGAATATCATACCTTTGAGACAGTGCGAAAACTTTCTGTCATTATGGGGCAGGAAAGGGAGCAGGCAGCCATTGTGCATGAAGCAGACAAATATCTGAGATCCAGAGTCCAAAAGGAATATATGGTAAAATTCCGAAAAGTCACGGACCGGACCGATGAAAATGGAAAAGATGTCTATTTGATGAGTCAGGCTGAAATTGCAGATGTGCTCGGGGAACACCGGAGACAGCCGTATACTTATCGTCATATGATCGATGAGCTGAAGGAAAGAAATCCCGATTCCATTGCCGTCAAAATATATAATACCTTTAAGGCGACGGCGAATGCGGAAAAAATGTATGCTTCCATTCTTGGAATTATTGCGGAGAAACTGGCAGTTGTAGTAGGAAATGAGCAGGTTGCATTGTACCGTCATAAGAAGCAGATTGATTTTGAAGAATTTGGAAAGAGAAAGATGATGCTGTTTCTGACGGTCAGTGACTCCGACCGCACCAAGGATGTGCTTGTCAACATGCTCTATTCCCAAGCTCTTTCCACGCTGATGCAGTGTGCAGACCAAAATCCAAAACACCGTCTGGAGATGCCGGTGCGGCTGATCCTGGATGATTTTGCGGCAGGGGCGGTCATTCCGGATTTTGACAATATCATTTCGGTGATCCGTTCCCGTGAGATATCTGTCAGCGTGATCATTCAGAGCGTCACCCAGCTTTATGATAAATACGGAGTATATAAAGCGGCAACGATCCTGAATAACTGTGATCACATGATCTATCTGGGGGGACAGGATCTGGACACGGCTGAATATGTAGCCCGGAGAACCAATAAAACGCTGTCATCTATCATAGAGCAGCCGTTAAACGCAACGTATCTTCTGGAAAGAGGAAGAAAGGCAGTTTATCTGCCGGGAGAAGATGTCATTACAATGCAGAAAGGTGGAATGTCTTATGAAAAATAGTCAGGAAATTAATAGAGCAGTAGAGGAAACACCACGTCTTTTCCGAAATTGTGTTACCGTATGTCTGAATGAGATAGAACAGGAAGAGAGGGAGCACGGAGAATTTGCCTCCGTAGACGATTTTATTGACCGGATGCTGGCAGCCCATATGGATATCCATGGGTTTACAGTGGCAGCAAAATATCTTCCACTTCGGTTTCCGGGGAACGGAGATGCCGGCATGCTTCGTGCGGTTCTGGCTCTTCGGGGTTATGACCCAGATTATATGGAGGCTCCAAGGATACAAACTTATGTGAAATATCCGGCAGATGAGGATCCTTTTAATTAAATAAAACCCCGGGGGGGAAGACCACCTCCGGGGCCGGAATCCTCTATACCATTAATCGTACAGAGAAATATGATATCTGAGACTTCTGTAGATCTTGTAAATGATGACACCGATCATTCCTACAACGGTGCCTCCTACAAGTGTAATTCCAAACAGTCCACAAATTCCTAATAAAATCATACCTAATATATTCATTTTTAATCACCTTTTTTTACAAATTTTTATAAAAGGCCTGCAGCCTGATGACTGCAGGCGCAGTTTTCATTGAAGAGGATCTGTTGAAGTGCAGCAGACCTCTTTTTCTGTATAAAAACGGACTCTCTGTCACAGCTTCTCCAATTCTGTTACAGAGAAATATTTCGTTTATCTTATTTCATACCTTCTAAGGATTTTTATTTTCATTTTTCATACCGGAATTTTCATACAGAAATAAACCTCTTTCTCCCAAAAGAAGTCTGTGTTGTTAGAAATAATGAATATATCAGCCTTTTGACCCGTCCTGCTGATGGATATATGTAATGATAACAGAACCATATGTGATAATATTGCTTGATGTAATGCTTGCTTCACGGAAAAAGACAGTACCCGGCAGACCGCAGGGTGTGGAGGAAAGCCGAATCAAAGAACGTATTTTGGAAAGGATCCTGTTCTTCTGACCGGATACGGTACGGCGTAAAACCTCTGTGGAACCCCGCAGCATGGAATCCCCCAGCTGGTCCGGGGAACACATATCCTGCTCAGCACTTTGTACCTGAAGTGTGCGAAGAACATCTGAGGCTGCAGAAACAGACATGCCAAGATCAGGATCTGTCCTGACACGTTCAAAACACATCCCGGAGACTGACAATATGATGATCAGGCAAAGGCTGATCCATCGTTTCATTTTATATGTCTCTTTCATTTGCGCACCTCATTTCCAATATATTCTAGCAAAATTGAGAGGATTTTACAACTTTTCGGAGATAACTTCCTGTTTTTTCTCATTTTAAATAAAAAATAGCAAAAAACACTTAAGTTATGGTACAATATTTTATAGGGAAATGTGATTTAGTTTATAACACAAATGAAAAGAATCTGGTTAGGAAGGGATAATTTTTTATGTATCATTTTTTGGTATTATTACAATACTTTGGAATTTTTGCATTAATTGTAGAAATATTTTATGTCAGCCGGCAGCAGAGTTCAAAGCTGCAGATGGCATTAGTGCTTTTGTTGTATTCATTTTTGATCAACATTGTGGGATATACCATGGAGATACAGGCAGGGAATCAGCAGGCTGCCATACAGGCAACGAAGTTTGCTTATTACGGCAAGACGTTTGTGGTATTTTTTATGTATATGTTTATTATGGAGTACTGCAACATTGTTGTGCCAAAGCTTCGCCGCAATATCTTCTTTGGAATCTGTATATTGATCTGCGGACTGGTATCCACCAATGAGTATCACCATTTATATTATTCCTCCATATCCTATACCATGGAGGGAATGTTTCCGCATCTGATCCTGAACCATGGTGTATTATATAATCTGTATAACGTATTTATTGCTTATTATTTTATTGTGATCCTTTGGGCGGCAATCCGTAAGCTGCGTCAGACGAAATCACCGATCATCAGGAAACAGCTTTTGATGATATTGGGAATGGTTCTGCTTAGTATGCTCAGCCTGGTTCTGTTCCTGCTGCACCTGACCAATGGATATGATACTACGGCACCTGCGTATCTGGCAGCCGCCTTTATATTTGAACGGCTGATGCGTAAATATCGGTTGTTTGATACCTTGACGCTGGCCCAGGAGGAAGCCGTCAATCATATGGCAAACGGCCTGATCGTTATAGGAACTGCGGGAGAGGTGATATACTCCAACGAGGAAGCAGACCGGATATTGAATTGTCTGGAGCAGGAAGAAGGAAAGCGAGAGCTGGAGGATTTAAAAAAGCTTGCCGAAAAGCAGGAATATCTTTTTCTGGATAAATGCGCAGCAGAGGACGGAGAGAAACATCACACAAAGGAAAAGTGTGTTTATGAGCTGGCACTGCATGATATTTCCAAAGGTGAGAACAATTATGGACAGACTTTGACTATGGCAGAGATTACGGACCGGTATTATTATACAGAACGTCTCCAGCGCGACCTGAGGAGTAAGACCAGAGAGGTTGTGCGGATCCAGCGTGATATTATCGGTAGTTTTGCTGCTATGATCGAGGCAAGAGACGGCATTACCGGATTACATATTAAAAACACCGGGAATCTGGTGCGTGTGCTGGTCAATGTAATGGCAGTGGATAAACGCTACAGGGATATAATTACACCGGAATATGCGGATATGGTGGCGGCTGCGGCGAGACTTCACGATATTGGAAAGATTGCCATTCCGGATCGCATTCTTCAGAAGAAAGGAAAGCTTACCGATGAAGAGTTTGCCATTATGAAGACACATCCCCAGGAGGGAGCGAAAATCCTCAAGCATACCCTGAAGGATCTGGAAAACGACGCATATTGTGAGATTGCTTATGATATGGCAATGTATCACCACGAGAAATATAATGGTGCCGGTTATCCGGAAGGGATCAAGGGAGAACAGATTCCATTGTCTGCCCGGATCATGGCAGTGGCAGATGTCTATGATGCACTCCGGTCCAAACGTCATTACAAAGAGGGATTTTCTAAAGAAAAGGCGGTTGCCATTATGGAGGAAAGCAAGGGCAGCCATTTTGATCCATATATCGATGAGCTGTTTTTGAAGCATATTGATGAGATGGAGGCTGTACTTGACACAGGATATCATAAGCAGAAGGAAAGTTATGCAGAAGAAACAGATAAGTAACTGTAAAGGTGAAATATCAATGTACGATAAAAATAGATAATAAAAGCAGCGTTTCGATCAGTGACTGCTGACCGGAGACGCTGCTTTTTGTCTGCTGTTTAATAATGATCAGAAAAAAGCGGATACAATGCAGGTATGTCTGCTGCTAACATCTCTTTTTATCAATCTGCGGATTGTATGCATAAAAATTCTTTGGATTTCGCTGATCCTGAATGCGGCGCAGACATTCTCCGAATCTCTGGAAGTGCACGATCTCACGCATCCGCAGGAAACGGATCGGATCTGCCACCTCCGGATCCTTTACGATACGCAGGATATTGTCGTAGGTCAGACGTGCCTTCTGCTCTGCCGCCATATCCTCGTAGAGGTCGGTGATGGTATCTCCGGTGCTCTGGAACTGGCTGGCGCTGAATGGCTCTCCACTGGCGGCCTGCGGCCAGATGGCGAGGGTGTGGTCAATATAATATTTGTCAAAGCCGGAGGCCTTGATCTCCTCCGGAGTAAGATCTTTGGTGAGCTGGTGGATGATGGTTGCCACGATCTCCAGGTGGCCGAGTTCCTCCGTGCCAATGTCAGTAAGTGCTCCTGCCACCTTGCGGTCCTCCATGGAATACCGCTGTGACAGATAGCGCATTGCGGCCCCGGCTTCCCCGTCGGGACCACCGTACTGGCTGATGATCACCATGGCCGCTTTTGGATCGGTTCGTGTGATATGAACCGGATACTCCAGTCTTTTTTCATAATTAAACATATCATAAACTCCAATCTGATTTTATTTCATAGAAATTTCAAAACAACTTAACGCTCCCAAGGCCATGGCGTCTCCACCCAGGTCCAGTAATCCTTGCAGTTTACCTGATCTGCCTGCAGAGGACCATATTTGCGGCTGTACTCCTCCACTGCCTCCTGGCGCTGTTTTTTCACCATCTGGTAATAGCTCAGCGCAACCTTATCACAGGGATGAGTGTCCAGATACAGATTTGTCTCGGTGAGAGCAAAGCTGACCTGGGAAATAAATTTCAATAATCTCATCTGATCCTTGCTCATACTCTGCCTCCTTTTCCACAATTTTGCGGAATGCATCCATAAAATTGTAAGTTTAACTCAGGGAAGATCGTGCCGTTTGCGAGACCGTCACAGGGATCATAGATCTTATTCCATTGCTGCCACGGAACATAGCCCATGGCAAGGGGCATGCCGTACAATGGATCAGTACAGCAG
>CAKRHL010000025.1 GCA_934338765.1 uncultured Lachnospiraceae bacterium
TATCCCCGATAGATCATAGTTCCATCATAAGTACAATGTACAATGTCCTCCAGACACCGTTCCCTCGCCTCCGGTTCATACTGGGAAAGCTCTGAAATATTTCCGGCATAGATTACCTTTTGAAGCAGATCAACCATCTGTGCCTCAAATAAAGGAAAGGAAAAATCCTGATTTAACAACTGCATTATCGAAGTAATTTCCATGGATGTCTGATTATTTTTACGGATCAGAGGCATCATCCGGATACTTTTTACCAATAGCCTGCCCAACTGCACCAATGCATATGCAGCATAGCTGAATAAAGCACCAATGATGGGGTTTATCAAAAGATCCGCATACACCATGCTGTCATGAATTAAAATCTGATATAACGCTGCCAGAAATCCAATGACTGCTCCTATTCCGAAACACCATGCAACTCTTCGCAATATCTTTTTGCGATCTGTCCCCTGCTCCGTCTTCCAGTAAAGCTGCTCTACCATATATCTTCTGCCAAGCCATGGTGCTGCTCCACATAACCGCAGGATGACCGGAAACTTTTTCTGCCTGCCGGAGTCCATGGTAAAACAAATGTCTCCCTTGCACTTCCACCGCAAAAAGATCCTGTCCCCTTTATTCTTGTTTTTTTCAGCAAAAAAGTCCTGAGATGTCATATCATACTCCATCTCAAGACCCTTCTGCCGGAGACGCTGCCGCTGTGCCTGCAGGATGTATGCTGCATCCCCGCTGACATTTTCCGGAAATATCTCCTCTTTGGACCACTGAAACAGCTCCTCTGCCAGATCTGCAAAAGACTGCGTCTGTGGTTCTTTATTATTAAACTGTTTATTCTCTGCCATATAACACAAGCCTTTCCTGAATGTATGTATTACATATCATAAAGCAGAAAAAGACCTCATGTCAAGGGAAGAAAGCTTTGCATGTGCACCCGGATAGATCAAATCATTTGTTCCGGCCTCACTTTGCCTACGCGAAAAATTCTACGCCAGAGCCTGTTTCAGGTCTGCGATCAGATCCTCCTTATCCTCAAGTCCACAGGAGATACGGATCAGTCCGGCCGGTATGCCTGCCTCCTTCAACTGCTCGTCATTCATCTGACGATGTGTGGAGGTTGCCGGATTCAGACAGCAGGTTCTTGCATCTGCCACATGTGTCTCGATGGCAGCAAGCTTTAATTTCTTCATAAACTTCTCTGCCGCCTCACGACCGCCCTTCAATTCAAAGGATACCACTCCACAGCCTCCCTTTGGCATATACTTCTGCGCTCTCTCATAATAAGGATCCCCTTTAAGTCCCGGATAGCTCACATGCTCCACCTGTGGCTGCTGCTGTAAAAACTCTGCCACCGCCAGACCATTTTCCACATGACGCGGCATCCTTACATGAAGGGATTCCAGACCAAGATTCAGAATAAATGCATGCTGTGGCGACTGAATACATCCAAAATCGCGCATCAGCTGTGCCGTACATTTTGTGATAAATGCTCCTTCTTTGCCAAACTTCTCAGCATATGTAATCCCGTGGTATGAATCATCCGGCTGACAAAGTCCCGGGAATTTATCAGCATGAGCCATCCAGTCGAAATGACCACTGTCAACAATCGCACCACCCACAGCTGCTCCATGACCGTCCATATACTTTGTCGTAGAATGAGTTACAATATCTGCGCCCCACTCGATCGGACGACAGTTTACCGGAGTCGGGAAGGTATTATCCACGATGAGAGGAACCCCGTGATCATGAGCCGCCTTTGCAAACTTCTCAATATCCAGCACAGTTAAAGCAGGATTTGCGATCGTTTCACCAAAAACTGCTCTTGTATTGTCCTGAAATGCGGCATTTAACTCCTCCTCCGTACAATCCGGAGATACAAAGGTTGCATCAATCCCCATTTTCTTCATAGTTACTGCGATCAGATTGAATGTGCCTCCATAAATGGAAGAGGATGCCACAATATGGCTTCCACATTCACAGATATTAAACAATGCAAAGAAATTGGCCGCCTGCCCGGAGGATGTCAGCATCCCCGCTGTGCCCCCCTCCAGTGCAGCAATCTTGGCCGCTACATGATCGTTGGTAGGATTTTGAAGACGTGTGTAAAAGTAGCCCTCTGCCTCCAGATCAAACAGCTTGCCCATGTCCTCACTGGTGTCATATTTAAATGTGGTAGACTGTATGATCGGAATCTGCCGTGGTTCTCCATTGCCCGGAGTATATCCTGCCTGCACACATTTAGTATTGATCGTATAATCGTTCATTTTCATTCTCCTCTCAGCTTGACCGGAAACCGGCTGTATATACATAGTTTTTCCCTATGTTTTTCGGTACATATCTATAGAATATCATTTTCTGTTCTCTCCTGCAACTGTTTCTGATTTTTCATAGACTTTTGGGGCAATAACCAGTATAATTATGATATATACACGTAAATCAAACAATGATATGCCGCTTGTCACAGACACGGCATCGGAAAGGGTATGGTACGATTACATGGGATTGATCAAAGCAATCGGCGGAGCGATCCGCGGCACAATGGCTGACCAGTGGAAGGAGTATTTTTACTGTGATTCACTGGATGCCAATGTTCTGGTGGCAAAAGGTTTTAAACGCACTAAGGGCAAGTTTGGAACCAAAAACAACGGCAATGACAATATTATTTCGAACGGCTCCGTGATCGCTGTCAATGAAGGACAGTGTATGATCATCGTAGATCAGGGAAAGGTTGTTGAGTTCTGTGCAGAGGCCGGTCAGTTTTTATATGACACCTCCTCAGAGCCGAGCTTATTCTGCGGTTCCCTGGGAAAAAGCATACTAAATACATTTTCAGAGATTGGAAGCCGTTTTACCTTTGGCGGCGATGCCGGCAGAGATCAGCGTGTTTATTTCTTTAACACCAAAGAGCTTATGGGTAACAAATACGGCACACCAAATCCTATCCCGTTCCGCGTTGTAGACCAGAACATCGGACTTGACGTAGACATCACGGTTCGCTGCAACGGAGAGTACTCCTACCGGATCGTTGACCCGATCCTCTTTTATACCAATGTCTGCGGCAACATCGTAGAGGAGTATAAACGCGACGAGATTGACGGGCAGTTAAAATCAGAATTAATGACCGCATTGCAGCCTGCTTTTGCAGAGATTTCTGCTATGGGCATCCGCTACAGTGCCGTACCTGCACACACCACGGAAATGGCGGAAGCACTCAATAAAGTCCTCTCCGAAAAATGGGCAAAGCTTCGTGGTATCGAGATTGTTTCCTTTGGTGTCAACAGCATTACCGCTCCAAAGGAAGATGAGGATATGATCAAAAACCTCCAGCGTACCGCTGTGATGCGCAATCCCGGCATGGCAGCCGCTACACTGACAGAGGCTCAGGCTGAGGCAATGAAGTCTGCAGCAGCCAATACATCAACAGGACCAATGATGGCATTTGCCGGTATGAACATGGCAAATCAGGCTGGCGGTATCAACGCAGGCTCTCTGTTCCAGATGCAGGCAGATCAGGCACAGGCAGCACCATCTGCCACTCCATCCTCCGCCTCTGCGGACAGTTGGACCTGTTCCTGTGGTACTGTCAACACCGGCAAGTTCTGTTCCCAGTGTGGTGCTCCAAAGCCGGCACCTGCTGTAGGCTGGACCTGCTCCTGCGGTGCTGTCAATACCGGTAAGTTCTGCTCCGAATGCGGTGCCAAAAAGCCTGCCGGAGCACCTCTTTATAAATGTGACAAATGCGGCTGGGAGCCGGAGGATCCGCACCATCCGCCAAAGTTCTGTCCGGAGTGTGGCGACCCGTTTGATGATAACGATATCCGGTAACTTATTTTTCTATATGCAAACAAAAGAGCGTACCTTTTCGATCTCTCGAAACGGTACGCCTTTTTATTGTCATCTATTTCATTAATGAATAAATACTGCCTCTCTGTACTTCACCATATCATAAATCTTTTTGGCTATGGACGGCTCCAGATTCAAACATCCGTGAGAACCTCTCACCTTATAATAGTCCTTTGTCCAGGAGGACCAGCTCTGCCACGGCGCTGCATGAAAACCCGTACCGGACCAGGTAATACGTACCCAGCTGTCTACCGGCGTCTCATAATTTTCTCCCTTTAATACACGGTGTGTATTGTGTTCCTTAATAAAGTATGCACCGGTCGGTGTGGATCTTCCCTCCACCGGCTTGCCGCTGATAGTCTTGCAGGAATATGCAACCTTTCCGTTACGGAATACATAAACCATCTGATCTGCCAGAGAAATCTCTGTATAATTCTGTGTATCCCAATCTACTGCAAAGTTATCATAATCCTTCTGAAAGGCTGTGTTAAGATATTCCACCTTGCATTTGATCGTCAATGCCTTCTGATTGTCCGCACTCGGATCATTAATGTAAGCTTCCGTAAGACTCATGTCAATCGGCTTCTTTAACGCTTTTAATGCCTGACTTAATGTCTTTTCATAATCCATCTGCCATCCATAATCACCGCCATATATCTTTACATTCTTGCCATTGTGATCCTTGATGGTTCTTGTTTTTCCAACTGTCTTATACTTCAGACAGAATGCCTCGATCCAGTCAGAGATTGCCGTCTTATCATACTTCACCCTGCCGTTTTTGTATGTAATCCATTGGGAAATCTCCTCCGGTGTGATCTGCTCCGTCACGCCCTCTCCCATGTTCCATTTAACAAAACGTATCGCAGCATTGTTACATGTTGATAACGCCGTCTGAAGCACCTCATCCTCCGAAGTGATCTTCGGTGCCTTATACACATCCGGAAATGCCTTCTCATCCGTGAGATCCATCTCTGTCTGCGCTTTCTGAAGCGTATCCTCAATTGCCCGGATAAACGCTTTCTTTTTCAGCTTGTTTCCAATCTTTTCTGCAACACATTCGTACTGCTTTTTCTCTGTGGAATACTGCACATGGGCACTGACCGGCTTCTTAATCTTGTAGCCGTCTCCTGTCATAAGTGCTGACTCCGATGCAATCCTTGCTACCTTTTTGACATTGTAATCCACATCATAATCCATCGTATAATCTCTCTTCTTACCAAAGAAAGACATGGAACCATGCTGGGTTGCAAACAACTCATCAAACTGCGAACCAATATCAAATTTATAATCGATATCACTACCGGCTATCGTCAGACTTCCGTCCTCTCTGGCCTTGATGGTCAGACTGTAATCCTTGTGTGTCTCGATCAGCTTCCGCTTTGACTCTGCCAGGGTCTGCTTTGATACGTCCACACCATTAATGGTAGTATTGCCATACCAGCGCTTGCCATAATATCCCTTCTGCCAGATTAAAACCGCAATGACTGCCACGATCAGCACTCCTGCAATTCCAAATACGATCCGAAGTAACCAATTTTTCTTCATGTGTCCCCCTAATCCTCTTTTCCTATAAATGAATCAATTAAACTTTACACAAACCAATTTATATCATACAACTTTTCCTGCAAAAAGTCAGCCCCTTTTTTCCGCATATTTTACACAACTTTTTCGTTCTTTTTCCCTGTTTTCCACAACAATACGACGAACACAACAAAATACGGTAATATTTACCTCCCGTCAATCCAGGCAATAACGAAGGATCTCCTCCGGTTTTTTGATCAGTATTTTGGCACCCTTCTCCCGCAGAAAATCCGCCTTCCGAAATCCCCATTCCACGATCAGGCTGTCCATATGAGCATTCTGCGCCGTAGCAACATCCACCTCAGAATCTCCCACATAAACGGCTTTTTCTCTGGCAATGCCTAACTGCCGCAAAACATCATCGACCCCATCCGGTGCCGGTTTTTTTGCGATTCCTTTTCTCTCTCCTACCGCCACGTCAAACAGTCCGTTAAAATACTGCTCTGCCAGCTCTTTTACGGCACAGTCCGCCTTATTGGACACCACTGCTGTCTTAATGCCTGCCTCCCGAAGTCTGCGTATCGTCTCCTCAATCCCCTCATAAGGCTTTGTTTTATCGGCACAATGTATCTGATAATACTCCATAAAATAATCAAAAACCTGATCGATCTCCTCCGTGGCAAGACCTTTCGGCACACCTCTCTCGATCAGCAGACGGATTCCGTTTCCCACAAAAGAACAAACCTCCTCAATGGTGTGCTGCGGGTAGCCGAAATGCTCCAGCGTCACATTCAGACTGTCCGCCAGATCCTCCAATGTATTTAAAATCGTTCCGTCCATATCAAAAACTACTAAATCGTATTTCATCTATATTTCACACCTTTCTATCTATAATACACACATTCCTATTAATGATAGTCCACCGAAAAAAAAATATCCATAGACAGATACTACAATCCACCTATGAATATTTCCACTTACTTTGTATACTTTTGATAATGCGCCCCTGCTTCTCACAAAAAAGATCCGTCCTCATAATATTTTTGCGGGAAGCAGGAGCTGTTCCATTCAGGCTACCGGCTGTTGGAGACACTGATCCTTCATGATATCGAGAATTTCCATTCCACCGGAGATCATTCCCAGCAGGCTCTCTCTGGCCGCTTCAAATTTTCCAAATAAGGTGAGTTTTTCGGTAAGATTATCGTAAACCTTCCAGTCCCCGGTGTATAAACAGTTCTGTCCTTCGTTGCGGATAAATCCTTCCACATCCTCTACCGGATAGCCCAGCAGGAATCCCATTTCGTGCGGAAATTCTGCTTCTCCCCGCAGGAACGCTTCATAATGTCTGCGAAATACATAAAGAACCTTTCCCAAAGACAGATCCCGGTAACCCATCTTCTTTAACCCCCTCGCTACACGGTCCTGCGCCAGATACCGTTGCAGTTTACTTTTGTTGTATAATAAAATGGCTGCTTTTCCTTTTTCCCGGGCCACAATAAAATAAGAAATCCCTGCCTGCTTCAACATCCACTGTACATAAGCAACCTCTCTTTCCCGCAACATCAGCAGATTGGATGGCTTTAATCCTGCCAGAAGCGGGGCACACTGATATGCGATCCTCATTTCAATATTGGTTCCATCCATTGTTTGCAGCATTTCCGATAATCCCTGACTCATACCTGCTCCTCCGTCTATTTCTGATCAAATAATATGCTCTAAAATAATATATCCTTTAGTATACGTTTTTATTTGTTAGTCCATACTTCCATCGGTTAGTTTTATCTAACCCAGTATTAGCATACATTCTTCTTCCTGAAACGTCAATTCTGTAATTGATGTTTTTTTATCAGTATCTTCTCTTTTGATCATTCTATGCAAACTAAAAAAGACGGAATAATAATCAAAAACACATTCCTGTGATGTCATTTTCTCCATATCCTGCAATGTTTTGCTATCACGTTTCATTCAATGCATCCCTGATCCATGTATCAAAATATTTTTGCATCCCTTTAACGTTTTTTATTCTATCCCTTTTTTCGGACAAATATCTGCCAGACAGCACTTATCACAATACGGCTTTGTTCTGGCGGTGCATACCTCACGTCCATGGATCACCAGACGATGACAAAAATCGCTTCCTTCTTCGGGAGGAATGATCTTCCATAATGCCATCTCTACCTTCTTGGGCTCCTTGATCCCGTCTACCAGTCCCATACGGTTGGACAGGCGGATGCAATGGGTATCTGTTACAATGGCGGGCTTGCCAAAGACATCCCCCATGATCAGATTGGCACTTTTACGCCCCACTCCCGGCAGCTTCAAAAGAGCATCAAAATCATCAGGCACTTTACCATTGTACTCATCCCGCAGCACCTTCATACAGGCACTGATGTCCCTCGCCTTGCTCCTGCCAAGCCCACAGGGTCGCACAATCTCCTCAATATCACTGACCTCTGCCTCCGCCAGTGCATTGACATCCGGGTATTTCTCAAACAGCCCCTTTACGATCACATTGACACGGGCATCGGTACACTGGGCTGCCAGACGCACGCTGACCAGCAGTTTCCACGCCTCCTCGTAATCCAGCGTACATGCCGCATCCGGATATTCTTTTTTTAATCGTTCTATGATCTCTAATGCTCTCTGCTTTTTTGTCATCTGTTCTCTCCTGTTTCCTTTATATAAACTCCAATACAACGACTGCCGGAATGCTATCGCACAACGCAGTAACATTCCGGCAGTCTCCTTATACGTTTCCGGGTACAACAAACCAATATCTCAAAAGCCTGATCTCCATTGCATCAACCCTGTTTCATTCTTTCCCGGATGTACTCCTCCAGGAACTTCACTGTACCGTCAAAGCCTAACCGGCTGCTGTTGATACAGATATCATAGCATCTGGAATCTCCCCATTTACCCTCACAATAGCTGTTGTGATATCTCTTTCTCAATCTATTGTGACGGGCAAGGGCCGCCTTCGCTTCCTTCTCTGTGAAATTGCGACTCTCCATAACCTGCTTTACCTTGACATCCTCATCTCCCAGAATGAAGATTGGGATCAGTCCCTCGTAATCCTTGAGAATATACTCCGAACAACGGCCTACCACAACAAAGGATCCCCCTTCATTGGCTTTCTTCCGCAGATAATTAAACTGACGCTTCGCCAGTGTGTACTCTGACGAATTCTTCGTGCCGGAAAATTTCTTGGAAAATGCCAATGGTGCAGGCATCTCATCGCACTCACGCCACTCCTCTACATTTGCCTCATCTCCGAACACATTATCCAGCAATTCACGATCATAAACCGGAAAATCAAATATCTGGGCAAGCTTTTCTGCAATCTTATGTCCACCTGTTCCGTACTCTCTGCTGATTGAAATAATCCATTGTTTTCCCATTATTTCCGCCTCCCTTCTTTGTATTTATCATACCATTTTTTCCCTAAATCGTCAATTACAGCTATGGCTTTTTCCACTCATTGAATGTCAATAATATCCGATATTTTAAGGCTTTTTCCGTCCTCCAGCCAGATCACTTTTTCATAGGCGTCGATCCGCTTCAATACTCCCCGTACCTTTTCATAAGAGCCGCCGCTTTTTCTGGCATCAGGATAAAAAACCGTAAATTCTGTCTCCCGTCCTTTTGCCTCTGCGCTGCAAAGCTCCTGCAGCTTTTCATCCAGCCGTGCTTTCTGGTCCTCATCCAGTTCCATCCGTCTGCCGGTGCGCCGTGCCTTCTCCTGTACAGCCTCCTTATGCCCGGTTAGTGCAGCAAAGGAAGAAAACTGCGCTGCCCTCTCCTCCAGAGACATATGGGGATGCGTCTCTGAACGGTGATGAGGCAGATTTATGATATCTTCATATGGAAATGTATGTTTTATATTTGCCGATTCCCTTCGAAACTCTGTCATGCCCGGTGTCCTCCGATCTGATTATTCCTGTTTCTGGCGGTTGCTCCCTCCTCCAGGTTCATCCCACGGAGAATTGCATTTTTGCCAAATTTCTTTTTGATATCGATCACTGCATGCTGCATCCGCTTCTCTCTGGCAAGTTCTTTCTCCTCCTGCTGTTTGCGAAGCTCCTCCTGCTCTGCATCCTCAAACAGACTGAGCTGCTCAAACTGTGTTTCCCGCTCCGCATCTGCCTCCGGGATCACATGATTTGCCGTGATATTGATCCGCCGGATCATAAGCTTTGGATTGACAATATCATCATATAATGACAGAACCGCCTCCATGATCAGGTGAGTGGACGAGGTCTTTCTGCCAATATTACCTGTGCCATGGGCATGCTTTGGTATTTTGCGGCCATAACGGTCTGTGGTCACCTCCCCACGGTACTTCTCCTTTTGATCCTGCCGGAGATTGTCCACATCATATCCCACTGTCAGTACCATCTGATCTGTCACAAGCCCTTTATCCACCAGCTCCAGCACCAGTAGATCCGTCATCTCCTTAACCACAAGCCTTGCCTTTTCCCAGTCATAAGGACACGATAACACCTGTCCCGATCCCAGACTGTTGGTAGACGGCCGATAGCTTTTGATCTGGGCGATGGTGCAGGGTTCCCATCCCCAGGCATGATCGATCAGAAGCTCAGCATTCACTCCAAACAGCTTGTAAAGCAGATCCTCATTATAATACTCCCCCACCTTTCCGATGGAGCATCGTGCCACATCTCCCATGGTATATAACCCCGCCTGTGCAAGCTTCCTGGCGTACCCCGATCCTACCCGCCAGAAATCCGTAATGGGTTGATGGGTCCACAGGTTCCGACGGTAGCTCGTTTCATCCAGCCGGGCGATCCGCACCCCGTTCTCATCCGGTTCAATATGCTTTGCCTCCACATCCATTGCGATCTTGCACAGATAAAGATTGGTTCCAATACCCGCTGTCGCAGTGATTCCTGTGGTTTCCAGCACATCCTGTATAATGGTCGCAGCCAGCTCTTCCGGTGTCTTCTGATAGATTTCCAGATAATCCGTAACATCCATAAATACTTCATCCACCGAATAGACATGCATATCCTCGGGAGCCACGTATTTCAGATAAATATCATAAATCCTTGTGCTGTACTCCATGTAATATGCCATTCTCGGCGGAGCCGCAATATAGTCCACCGCAAGACACGGATCTTCCGCAAGCTCCTGTGCCAGAACAGAGCTTCCCTCCAGCCTGTATCCCAGTGCCTTTCTTCTTCTCTCCCGGTTGATCTCCTTTACTCTCTGAACCACCTCAAAAAGTCTGGCACGTCCCGATATCCCATAGCTTTTCAGGGATGGCGAGACCGCCAGACATATTGTTTTCTCTGTCCTACCGGCATCGGCTACCACCAGATTTGTCGTCAGCGGATCAAGGCCCCGCTCCACACATTCCACCGATGCATAAAAAGATTTTAGATCAATCGCAATATAAGTCCGTTCCTTCATAATCCTATTATAGCACCAGTCCAAAGTACATTGCAATCCTCCAGATTATGGAAGGTATGATTATTCCCGGACAATAGATTTACTGCTAAAATAGGTAATGATCAGATAACCTCCATAGAGCACTGCAATAATTGCTGCCGCCAGCATTGTCGCCGTAAACAGCTGATCCTTCTCTGCCACATAAGTAAGAAGTCCGGTAGAAAACTGCATTCCAAAATAAGAATGAATCACTGCAAGCACCATTGGACAAAGGAAAAAAATGAATATCTGACGGAACAGTGCACCGTTTAACATACGATTTTCCACTCCAAGCTTACGAAGCATCCGGTAGCGTTCCACATTGTCCGCACTTTCAGACAGCTCCTTGAGGGCAAGGATGGCTGCACCCGCAATTAAAAAGACAATCCCCAGATAAAGTCCGATAAAGGTCACCATAGCACTGAGCCCCAGACTTGCATCGGCAATCTCCTGCTTGGATGCATAAATGCAGGTACTCTTTAGCGGAAGCTTCCGAAGCTCATCCTCCAGCCTGCGCACCTCCTGTTTGGCAGATGCCTTATAATTTCCAAACAGACAATCCTCTGCGATCCATTTTTCTTTCACGACATCATCTGGCACCACCAGAAATCCCATATCTAATTTCTGGGAGGAAATATCCATAAAACCATCCTGGCATTCCTTATACTTTGGCTTTAATTTCCTGCCAAACACATTTAACTGTCTTCCCTGTGACAACACCCGATTGCGAGCCGGTATGATTCCATCAAAATTGGCGACAACCATATATTCATCCTCTGCCAGTGTGTATTTCTTACCACCAAACAGCTCCATTAACCGGTTGTAATCACTGATCGTTACGATATCCTCTCCGGTATTTACATGCATAAAAGGATACTGTTCCTTAACGTCCTGAATGGTATCTCCGCAAAACTCTGCAAAAGTCAGTTTCGGGCTGCGGTAAACCTTAACCTCACAGGATTCCTTCAAATATTTGTTCAGATCCACCTTCTTCTTTTCATATCTCTGCACCACATTAAAATGGGAATTTTCTATCTGCTTCCGGCTGTATTTCTCGTCTTTTCCGGCAAAAAGATCCAGATTCATATTGACCTTAAACTCAATATCTGCCGGAGCCATTTTTTTGAGATTTGCCGTCGTGGTGTTTTTGATGGCAAAGGCCGATGTCAGCACACAGATGGTCACAAAAAGCATCAGACAGATGATGGTCATGGAAAATACCGTAGTGTTGATCTTGCTGCTGAGCTGGCGGAGAACAAAGCTGTTGAGCCCCTTATAATACAGCTTCTTAATAGACATGACAATGCGAAGCAGCAGCCCGGATACCGACCAGAAGATCAGAAAGGTACTCACAACTCCCGTGACCAGGATCCATTTCAGACCATCCAGTGAGATATTCACCTTATCACTCCCCACCAGATAATAACAGCGCCCCAATGCGATCGCTGCCGCGATGAAAATGATCGTACAGATCCACGGATTTTTCATCGGTCGCTTTTCGGATCTGCGTCCTGCATAGATCAGATTGATCAGCTTGCAGCGGCTGATATTAATGGTATTAAACAGGATCACAATTCCATAAATGATCACAAAGCAGATCACGGTTTTGATGCAGGCATCCCCCGAAAAGACAAACCGGTATCTGGTCATATCCGCGTCAAACATATTTGCCACAAAGGCGCTCATAAACTGAGAGGCAAAAATACCGATTCCAAGACCTGCCACCAACGAGAAAGCTCCTACCACCAATGTCTCTAACACCAATATCCCGGAAACCTTACGCTTTCCCATGCCAAGAGTCAGATAAATTCCAAACTCTCTGTTCCGGCGCTTCATCAAAAAACGATTGGCATAGATGATCAGAAATGCCAGTACAAAGGAAACAAACACACTGAGTCCCGACATGATCGTTGTCATCATTTTAATGATCTCTCTGGTATCCGCAGACACATTCATCATAACCGTCTGGGAGCCTAACGAATTAAATATATAAAATATTGCCACACCAATAACAATCGTAAAAAAATAAATCGTATAATCCTTTATACTTTTTCTCATATTTTTCCAGGCTATCTTAAAGAGCATCGCTGACGTCACCTCCTAACAAAGTGAGCACATCAATGATCTGTCCGAAAAATTCCTTTTTCGAAGAATCTCCCCGGTGAATTTCGTGAAACAGCTTTCCATCCTTAATGAAAACAACTCTGGAGGCATAGCTGGCAGAAAATGAATCATGTGTGACCATCAAGATCGTTGCCTGAAGCTCCCGGTTCATATATAAGAACTTCTCGAGCAAAAGTCTGGAGGATCTGGAATCCAGAGCACCGGTAGGCTCATCTGCCAGGATCAGCTTCGGCTCTGTCACAATAGCTCTTGCCGATGCCACCCGCTGCTTCTGTCCACCGGACATCTCATAAGGATATTTTCTCAGGACATTTACAATATCCAGATCCTTTGCTGCCTTGATAACCCGTTTGTCAATCTCTGCCGCCTTTACATTCTGGATCGACAATGCCAACGCAATATTCTCATATGCGGTCAGGGTATCCAATAAATTAAAATCCTGAAAAATAAAGCCAAACCGCTCTCTCCGGAACCGGTTTAACGCCTCTCCTTTTAACTTCGTAATGTCCTCTCCGTCCACAAAGATATGGCCTGCTGTGGGTCTGTCTACCGTAGAAATGCAATTCAAAAGTGTTGTCTTTCCACTTCCGGATGCTCCCATGATCGCCACAAACTCCTGCGGCTCCACGTCAAAGGACAGATCATCAATTGCCTTAGTAAGACTTGACCTGCTTCCATAATACTTTTCCAAATGTTCTACCTGTAATGTTTTGTCCATTTTATTTCCCCTTTCCCGTACCGTGAAGCCTTCTATCCCACTGCTGTCAAAGATAGTCACCGCAATTCACTGTACTGATCACGTTTTCCTTATTGTATCGGGGAATCCGGTTTCTGTCGTTTTTTCAAACTGACTGTACATTACAAAAATGTAATATTGATCCGGGTATATTCTCCCTCCTTTGACTCCACTTCAATCTGATGTCCCAGCTTTTCACACATATTATGAGCAATATAAAGACCCATTCCGGTTGATTTTGCCTCCATATGATGAAAAATACGTCCGTTGCTGCCGGTAAAGGACTTTTCAAATAACCGTGGCAGATCACCGGCAGCAATGCCGATCCCATTATCCCATATGGATAATATGGTCTGTCTGTCGTCTTTCCGGGCAGTGATCCTGATCTTTGCCCCAGCTTTACGCCTGTATTTTATACTGTTATTGACAATCTGATCCAGCACAAATTCCATCCATTTTTCATCGGTCACCACAGTCAGGTCACAGTTTTCTACCTGAAATTCCACCTTATTTTCCAGCAGATCGTCTTTATTTTTCATGGCAGTATGATGAATGATCCCTGCCAGAGAACACTCCTGGATCAGATAGTCCTTCTCCGCATGCTCCGCTCTGGTATAATACAGTACCTGCTCCGTATAACGGTCGATGCGTCGAAGCTGCTCCATGTATTTTTTGTTGTTTTCATCCGGATGATTGTGGCACAAAAGCAGGAGACTTGCCACAGGAAGCTTTACCTGATGAACCCACATTTCAATAAAATCTTTAAACTCCCGCATCACTCTGCGGCTTTCATTGACATGCTCCGTCATGGATTTGTTTGCTTCATACAGTGCCTCCTTCAAAAGTTCTCCATCATAAAACCGGGGGCTTTCCAATGTCTCTAACACCAGATATTTCTGATCCATCCGGTCCAGATTTCGAAAAAGCCTCCGGTAAAAGAAGTTTTTGCGGTAATAATCATAAAGCAGACAAAAAAGCCCAGCTGCCAGAGGCACCAATACAGCCACCAGAAACAGCTCCGTTCCCACCTGACATGCCGCCAGAAAAACCGCTTCTATGATCATCCCCACCATAAATATAAGGATCTCTACTCGTTTATCCTGTAAATAGCGTTTTCCGTTCATAAGCGTTCTGCATTCCTTTCTGATTGTCTACACTAATACATACCCCTGTTTTTTTCTGGTTTCTATCACATCGGGATACCCCATCTGCTCCAGCTTTGCCCGGAGTCTGCTGATATTCACCGTCAGGGCATTGTCACTGATATATTCACTATTGTCCCATAATTCGGTCATCAGATCATCCCTCGATACGATCTCCCCCTGATGATGAAGCAGAACCATAAAGATCAGCATTTCATTTTTCGTAAGGATCATCTGATCCTGTCCACGATTCAGGACACCCTTGGCCTGCCGGATCTCAATGTCCCGATAATGGTACAGATCCGCCCCGGTATTTTCGGTCCGTTTGAGAATCGCCTGGATCCGCAGCAAAAGGATTGTTGGGTTATAGGGCTTCGTAATATAATCATCCGCGCCGTAGCTCATAGACAGTACCTCGTCCAGCTCCTCCGTGCGGCTTGTCACCATGATCACCGGGATCTCCGACTTCTGACGAAGCTCCCGCAGCACCTGCTCTCCATTCATTTTAGGAATATTGATATCAAGAAGCACCAGATCTGCGCCACTGTTTAATATCTCCGATTCCGTATGTGCAAAATCGGTCACAGCCACCGGCTGGTAGCCTGCATTTTCCAGAAGAGCGCACAACTCCTCCCGGATCATCTTCTCATCCTCCACGATCACTATTTTTTTCATAAAATCCCCTGCTCCTTTACTGCTCCTTCAAAAATTTGCAGTCTGTAAATCTGCATTTTTATGCTTCCGGTGGATTCTCCCGGATATATTCCTCCATGATCGCTGCTGCCATGGCCACCAGATCCGGACACGGCCGCTTTTTATAATACTCCTGTGTCCGCCTGGATGGCACCGGATCGTCCTTGCCCTTTCCCAGCCCCAGGATCTCCCGGCATACAATAGAACCGTTGCGCTCACTGTATTCTCCCGCCAACTCCTGAATCCTTGCATAATGCTCTGATTTCGCCTCGAAATTCTTTGGTTCATCATATCCGTATAACAGACCTGCAACCATAAACATTCCGGACACGGCACCACATACCTCCCGCAATCTACCCATACCTCCTCCAAAGGATGAACTCAGCTTCATCGCCATGCTGTGATCCATATCATATTTATCTTCGAACGCCAGAAAAACAGACTGGCTGCAGTTATATCCCTCCAGAAATAATTTTTTGGCTTTTTGTCCATAATAGCTGTTCTCTACATCTAATTCCATTGTACTTTTCCCTTCTGCAAAAAAAGAATCAGATGGTCTGCAGTCTGCATTTCCATCTGATCCTCACTACATTCCGGTTTCATCTTAGCACAGGGACTCTGTCGCGTCAACGAACACACGACTACTCCTGTAGAGAACTTTCATCCTGGTCTTTTCCTAATCCGGTTATTTTTAAATAGTGCCTGTGACCACCAGCGTGCTGACTCCCGGATTTGCTACCCATGCTCCACTGACCGGATCCTGGGTATAAGTGGCTGCCGGTACCGTAATCCCTCCCGCTGCCGTTGCAAATACCCCTGTGGTCTCATCATAGGTGTACTCCGTCGGATCTGTCCATGCCGTTCCGTTAAAGGTTACGGTCAGATTGGACAAAACGGGATCAAAGGTATCTGTGATCACTGCCCCGGTCGCTGCATCGGCTGCCGCATTACCAAAATTCTGGATTACAAAGGTATACGTCAGTGTACCGTTTTCCGTCACCGGTACCGGGCTGACTGATTTCGTAATATTCAGGTTTGGTGCACTGGCAGCACCGATTGTTTCCGTCACCCTGATCGGAGTGATCCCTCCTCCGGTGATCGTCGCCGTATTGGTGATCTCGGATTCCGCTGCCAATGGAGCATTCTGATTGACAGATGCTTCGTAAATGATCGTAGCATTTCCTCCTGCCGGAACATTGATCCCTGTGACAGTCATCGGCGGGCCTGCGGTTACTGTCGGCGTTGTCTGCAGGGTACCATTGACATAATAATTGATCGTTCCGGCAACATAGGTTAATGGTACCAGTTCTCCTGTCCCAAAAGGATACGCTCCTAAATTGTCCGTCAGCGTAAGACCTGTGACCGGAGTCGTCCCGGAATTGACAATGCTCACAATATACGTGACATCATCATTCTGCCCATAAGTTGCTCTGACAGCTGTTTTGGTTGCAGAAAGCACCTCAAGGATCTCCCCCACTGCAATGTTGGAGTTTGTCACGGCATTTCCATACCGCAGCTGCGCCTGATTTGTAAATCGTGCCATATCGTTTCCCATCCTTTGCTATGAAAGTATAGTACAGTATATGACAACTTTTTCAGATAGTTCAGCTAATTTACCAAATAATTTGCCAGATCTCACAATTGCTCTGCTTACACTGTAAAATGTCCAATATTCTGTGCCAGCATATCCGCGGTATTTCTGAGATTTTCCGTGGATGTCTCGATATTCTTAAAGCCTTCCTCCATCGCCTGAAGTGCCATGCTGGTCTGGGAAGTACCGGAAACATTACTCTGTGCGATCTCAGACATTGCATCAATCCTCTGTATGATCTCTGCTCTGGCATCCTCCAGCTTCTTCATGCTCTGTCCAATATTTCGGATATACTCAATGGAGATCTCAATTTCCTTCATTACACTCCCTACGCTCTGTTCCGTGTTGGCTATATATTCATTCTGCCGGTCAATAACCTCCTGCGTCTGTGCCATGGTTGCCACAACCCGCTCGGAATTACCCAGAAGCGTATTTACGATTTCCTCGATATTGCCACTGGCTGCGTTGGACTGCTCTGCCAGCTTCTGGATCTGGGATGCAACAACAGCAAATCCTCTTCCGGCTTCACCGGCACGAGCCGCCTCAATACTTGCATTTAAGGACAAAAGATTTGTCTCCTCTGCAATCTCTGAAATAAACTGTGATGCCTCCCGGATGCTCTGTGCAGAACTGTTGGTCTGTGTCGTCTGTTCTGCAATCTCCGATACCGCCCGCTTCACATCCTCACTAATGCTGCGAAGCTCATCAATGGTAACAGCCGTTTTGTCGCTGGCTCCCTTCATGCTGTCCGCACTGTTCTCCAATGAGTCCGCTTCCTTTCCTGTCTGAATGATCAATTCTCCCATATCCCGTACATTGTCAGAAGCACGCCCTACATCCTCTGCCTGCCGGTTTGCTCCATCGGTAATGGTGTTCATAGCGTGATTCACCTCTCCGATACTGTTATGAGTATCCTGGGATGTCTCCTCTAATGTATTGGAAGCCTCCAGAAGTGTATCCGTACTCTCTTTAATATCTCCAATAATCTTGCATAGTTCCTCCTGCAGGCTGTGAACGGCTCTGGACAGATTACCAATCTCATCCTTTCTGCGAAGAAGCTTCCTGTTCTCTCCTACATTCAGGTTGCCGGAAGATACCTCTAACACTTCTGCAATACTTTTATTTAATGCTTTAGTAATAGAATTGGCACTGATACCCACCGCAATACTGCAGATCACCATAATGATCACAACTAAGGCAACGATCATATTGATGATCTGAAGTACACTTTGAAATGTTTTCTGCTTCTCCTGACCCGCAAAAACCATTCCGATCGGTGCATCCTTGGAACCATCCTGATAAACCGGCACATAATATCCGTAATAGATCGTTCCATCCACGGAAATGTTATCACTGAAATATTCTTTACCCTGCTCCA
>CAKRHL010000026.1 GCA_934338765.1 uncultured Lachnospiraceae bacterium
AACTGCTTTCCCATTGAGGACAATAATACTGTGGAGATTTACCGGATCGATATCCTGCCGGGAGGTGTTTACAGCAGTGGAAGCCATGGTGAGCGTACCAGAGAGTATGTCACGGTGATGGATGGAGAGCTGGTGGTGGAGCTTGCAGACGGAGAGCATGTGATCACCAAGGCGGATGCCTTTCGTTTCGAATCGGACCAGCCCCACTGGTATCGCAACCGGGGAGAGGAACAGGTGCGGTTTATGACCTTCTTTGTGGTGTATTAAGGAACTTGGGGGGCAGTTCACTCCGATATCATCATATCACCCGGACGGGTAAGATATGACACTCCGAGAGTACATATTGTACAATATAATGCACAAAAGAAAATAAACCGAATTTTTTTAGATATTGCTATTGACAAGATACAGGCATCGTGGTATTTTAATGGTGTCCAATATAAAGGACAACAGATGTACGACATCAAACAAAACTTTATCACATATCATACATGCAACAAAGGCGTTGTGGTTTTCGATTTTTGGAAAACCCGGCGCCTTTTTGTATTCTCAAAGGAGGATTTTATTATGAAATTAAAGGACACAGGACTTACCAAGGAGCAGCTGAAGGAAAAAGTAAATAAATATATGATCGAGACATATGAGCGTTTTGATTTTATTGCAGAGACGGCAAAGGATATGTATATGTACGATGAAAATGGAACGCCGTATCTTGATTTTTATGCAGGTATCGCCGTAAACAGTGCCGGTAACTGTAATGAAAAGGTGGTTGCAGCGATTCAGGATCAGGCAAAGGATATTATTCATACGTTCAACTATCCTTACACTGTGCCACAGGCTCTGCTGGCAGAAAAGATCTGTACCACGATCGGAATGGACAAGATCTTTTTCCAGAACTCCGGTACCGAGGCAAATGAGGCAATGATCAAGATGGCGAGAAAATACGGCGTCGAGAAATATGGTCCGAATAAATACAATATCGTAACCGCAAAGATGTCCTTCCATGGACGTACCTTTGGTGCCATGAGTGCTACCGGCCAGCCGGACAATGCATGTCAGATCGGCTTTGGTAATATGACACCGGGCTTTTCATATGCTGATTACAATGATCTGGAGTCCTTCAAAGCTGCAGTAACGGACGATACCATCGGTATTATGATCGAACCGGTACAGGGAGAGGGCGGTGTTAACCCGGCAACACCGGAGTTTATGACAGGACTTCGTAAGCTCTGTGATGAGAAGGGAATACTTCTGCTGCTGGATGAGGTTCAGACCGGATGGTGCAGAACCGGTGCGGTTATGTCCTATATGAACTATGGTGTAAAGCCGGATATCGTTTCTATGGCAAAGGCAATGGGCGGCGGAATGCCAATCGGTGCCATTTGTGCAACGGCTGAGGTAGCAAAGGCATTTACCCCGGGCTCTCACGGCACAACATATGGTGGTCATCCGGTAGCCTGTGCTGCTTCCCTGGCACAGATCGGAGAGCTTCTTGACCGTGACCTGGCAGGCAATGCCAAGAAGATGGGTGCTTACTTTATGGATAAGCTGAAAACTCTTCCTCATGTAAAGGAAGTACGTGGACAGGGACTTTTGGTTGGTGTGGAGTTCGATGATACCATCAGCGGCATGGATGTAAAGCATAAGTGTTTTGACAAGAAGCTTCTGATCACAGCCATCGGTGCTCATATCATTCGTATGGTGCCGCCGCTGATCCTGACAGAAGAGGATTGTGACAAGGCTTACGAGATCATCAAGGAGTCTGTAGAGGAATTAGCCGATTAAGCCGGGAGGTAGTAAATTTGGAACAGTATGTGGTTACAGTCGGTTGTGAGTATGGCTGCGGAGGATCTGCTGTAGGAAGGGCCCTGGCAAGGAATCTTGAAATTGCTTATTATGACCGTACGTTGATCGATAAGATTATTGAGGAAACGGGAGTTTCCCATGATCTGATGGAAATGGCCGATGCCGGAAAGGACATTAAAGGAAAAAGAGAAAATGCGTCCGGACCGGCAGGTCTCCCGAAATATAAAAACCTGACGGACCGTGTTGTTTATATTCAGAAAGAGGTTGTTAAGAAGCTGGCTGCCCGTTCGTCCTGTGTCATTATCGGACGATGCAGCGACTATATTCTTCGAAACAATCCGCGGTGTGTCAATGTATTTATCTATGCGCCGGATGAGATCCGTGTCAGCAATGTCATGAAAGAGCTGAAGGTAGATGAGGAAAAAGCAAAGGAACTGATCCGGGAAAATGATCAGATGCTTCATGCCCGTTACAAGCAGATGACAGGATCTAACCGAGGGGCCCGCCACAATCGTCATATGCTCATTGACAGCAGTGTTCTTGGTGTTGAAGGAACGGCAGAGTATATTGAGGAATTTGTGAAGAAATATCTGGCAAAGGAGGCGGGTACTCATGGAGAATAAAAAGACTTCGGAGTTTGATAAGGTATTTAGTGCCTGGGATATTCTGGTGATCGCATTTGGAGCGATGATCGGCTGGGGCTGGGTAGTTTCCAGCGGTGACTGGATCACAAAAGGCGGTGTGCTGGGAGCAGCTCTTGGATTTGCTATCGGCGGCGTGATGATCTTCTTTATTGGTCTGACTTATGCGGAGCTGACCGCGGCCATGCCACAGTGCGGCGGTGAGCATGTGTTCAGCCACAGGGCCATGGGACCGGTGGGATCCTTTATCTGTACCTGGGCGATCGTGCTGGGATATGTCAGTGTTGTGTGCTTTGAGGCATGTGCGCTTCCCACGATCATTACATATATTTATCCCGGCTTTTTGAAAGGGTACCTCTATTCCGTGGCAGGGTTTGATATTTATGCATCCTGGCTTGCGGTGGCGATCATCATGTCTTTGCTGATCACCTATATCAATATCCGCGGTGCCAAGACTGCGGCTGTTCTGCAGACAGTTCTCACGGTTATTATCGGAGGTGTGGGTATTCTGCTGATCGTGGCATCTGTGGTAACAGGAGATACCTCCAATCTGGACGGACAGCTTTTTATGGGAGGAGACAAGCTCACCTCCTTCAAGGCTGTGATCGCTGTGGCGGTAACGACACCATTCTTCTTTATCGGTTTTGATGTCATCCCGCAGGCGGCAGAGGAGATCAATGTTCCTCTCAAAAAGATTGGAACAATGATGCTTCTTTCCATTGTCATGGCAGTAACCTTCTATGCGCTGGTTATCCTGGCGGTGGGCTATGTATTAAATCATACTGAGATCGAGACAGCCATGAGCGGCTCCGGGCTGGTGACAGCAGATGCCATGGCAAAGGCGTTTAACAGTTCCATTATGTCAAAGGTACTGATCGTCGGTGGTATGTGCGGTATCGTGACAAGCTGGAACTCCTTTATGATCGGCGGAAGCCGTGCTATGTATTCCATGGCAGAGTCTTATATGATCCCGAAGGTCTTTGCAAAGCTTCATCCGAAGTATAAGACACCGATCAACTCTCTGTATCTCATTGGTCTGCTGTCCTGTCTGGCGCCTCTGGCAGGCCGCCGGATGCTGGTATGGATTAGTGACGCCGGTAACTTTGGATGCTGTCTGGCGTACTGTATGGTATCCATTTCGTTCCTGATCCTGCGGAAAAAGGAACCGGATATGCCAAGACCTTATAAGGTAGGACCATACAAATTTGTCGGAGCTATGGCGGTGATCATGTCCGGATTTATGATCGTCATGTATATGATCCCGAACTCCGGTGCGGCTCTGGTATGGCAGGAGTGGGCCATGGCAGGCGGCTGGTGCGTGCTGGGAGCCATCTTCTTTGTGGTATGTAAGCTCAAATACAAGGAGGACTTTGGGTCTCTGGTAGAGGTTATCTCAGATGAGGATGCGGCAGCATTGCAGTCCAGCGACGAAGAGATCAATGCTGCTTTGGATGCGGCGATCGACGCGGCCATCAACTCTGTGTTGGAGAGAGAATATATCGGTTCGTTGTTGTAGAGATGCAGATATCATAAACAAAGGAAGGTAAAATATCATGAATGAATTTACTTTTTCGGTACCACAGAACATTATCGTGGGAAAGGGAAGTCTTGCGAAGCTTCCGGAAGTTGCGGAAAAATTAGGCGGGAAAAAGGCGTTTATCATTTCCGGTCCTCATCTGAATAAAATGGGTATTGTACAGTCCTGCGCAGATGCCATGAAGGCAAAGGGGATCGAGAGCAGCGTCTTTACAGAGACAGAGGGAAATCCTTCCGTAGAGACGGTGGATAAAGCATCCGCCGCATATAAAGAAAGCGGTGCAGATTTTATCGTGGCACTGGGTGGCGGTTCGCCGATGGATGTGGCAAAGGCTGTTGGTGTCGTTGCCAGATACGGCGGAAGCATCACGGAGTATGAGGGAGCGGACAAGGTGCCGGGAGATATTATCCCGCTGATCGCCGTGCCGACTACGGCGGGAACAGGCTCGGAGGTGACCGCATTTTCTGTCATTACAGATCACAGCCGGAATTATAAGCTCACGGTATTCAGTTATAAGCTGATCCCGTCCTATGCAATCCTTGACGCGGAGCTTCTGACCACGGCGCCGGTTTCGGTGGCAGCAGCCTGTGGTATAGATGCCATGGTGCATGCGCTGGAGGCGTATATTTCTACAGCGGCCTCTCCGTTTTCGGATGCCATGGCAGAGAAGGCACTGGAGCTGATCGGTGCCAATATCCGCTGTTATGTGGCAAACCGCGGAGATATCGAGGCAGCAGAGAATATGCTGGTGGGCAGCCTTTTTGCCGGGATAGCTTTCTCCTGGGCGCGTCTCGGAGACGTCCATGCCATGAGCCATCCGGTCAGCGCATATTTTAATGTGCCTCATGGTGTTGCCAATGCGATTCTGCTTCCTACGATTGTAGAATACAATATGCTGGCAGATAAAGGAAAGTATCTCAATATTTATAATTATATTGCCCAGCTTCCGGCGGCGCCCGAAGAGTTTACTGCCGATATGCTGGTGGATGAGCTGCTGGATCTTAACGAGTCACTGGGAATCCCGGCGGGTCTGGAAGAAGTAGGCGTTACAAAGGATAAATTTGATGCCATGGCGGAGGATGCCATGAAGAGCGGAAATATTGCAGTAAATCCGAGAAGCACCACGAAAAAGGATGTACTGGCACTTTACGAAAAGGCATTTTAGTGTGAGATCATATAAAATGCTATAAAGAAGACGGTTGGTTTAACCGGATAAGAGAAAGTGTTCTGTTGATTTAAATAAGGTGGTCGAGATATGGTATATCCCAAATTTGGGACACATCCATATCTGACCACCTTGTTGTTTTTTGTATATGTTTCGTTATTTACTGTTTTATTTTAATCTTTTTAATCTTCGTCCATTTACCGTAGATCTTTTTATTTCCCTGAAGTTTATAAGCACGTACGCGGACGTAATAGGTCTTTGATCTTTTCATTTTTTTCACAATACAATAATTTATCCTGACTGTCTTTTTCTTTGAGGATTTGGTAAATTTCTTATCCATTGCGTACTGTACTTCGTAACCTTTCGCTGTGGTATCGGATACCCAGGAAATAACAAGCTTCAGTGGCTTTTGGTTTATCATCTGAAGTCCCTTGACTGCTTTTGGAGCAGTTACTGTGGTGGAACTCTCGGAAGAATTATTCTGTGTATCAGAGGATGCAGAAGGCTTCTTTGTTGCGGATGGTTTATTGGATGCAGAAGGCGTCTGTGTGGTACCCGGTGCATTGGATGCAGTCGGTGTATCAGAGGTGCCGGGCTTGTTGGATGAAGCCGGTGTATCAGAGGTGCCGGGTTTGTTGGATGAAGCCGGTGCTTCTGATGCAGCTTCCTTCTTTGGAATGATTTCTCCCTGCTGGAGAACCTTCTTACATGCCGTGCAGATCGTATCACCGGTGTATCCTTCTTCGGTTGCGGTAGCATCCTTTTTGTTTACCACCTCTTTGCTGACATGATGGTCAGGATCGATCGGAAGAGTTATTACTTCGCTCTTGTGACATTTTGTGCAGACGCGGGTTGCGGTTCCTTCCCGGGAACAGGTTGCCCGTTCAATAACTTCCGTTTGGATCCACTCGTGTTCACAGGTATCGTTCTCCTCCCAGAGTGCGTAGAGGGTGATATCACCCGTACTTCCTGCCGGAATCTCTGTAACCTGCTGCGTGCACTCTTTGTCAGAGAACCATCCGAGGAAAGTATATCCCTCCAGAACAGGATCGTTTAATTTGATGGTATCAGACTTATTGGTGTATGTGTTCGGATTATCATTTGTTGCATTGTTTTTGACCAAAACATATTTGATATTGTATGATATCTCGGAACTATCCCTCCACATAGCATATAAGGTGATTTCAGCCTGATCTGTTTCTGACAGTGCTTCGACAGAGGCTCCGTCCTTATAGGAATCGCCACTGCCATCTGCTTTTGTGTTCCAGCCTGTAAAAACATAGCCGTCCCTTGTGTAGGCATTTTTGGCAAGGTCGAAAGGATAGTCATCGATCATACATGTCTGTACGTCCATAGTGCCTGCAGTTGCCCCGTTTCCATCGTAGGTGATGGTGTAAGTTCCCTTTGGAAAACTGATAAAGCGGCCGGACCAGACACCATCTGCCTTATCTGCCATAGCGCGGATATCTGCTTCCGGAATATCGGAAAAGATATATAATTTGTCGAAAGAGCTTTTGCTGACCGAAAACGCATTATCTTCAAATTCCTGGAGTGTGTTTGGTAAATAAAGAGTTTTTAATACATCCATATTGGCACAGCTCGAATAACCGATCTTTGTGATGGCAGTATCGCTCAGATCAAGAGATTTGATCACTGTTCCGGAAAATGCCAGATAGCCGATTTCTTTTAATGTCTTAGGCAAGATCACTTCCTCCAGACCGGTACAATTTCTGAAAACACTTTGCCCTATCGTTTCGAGAGAACTGCCGGACAGATCGATCTTTGTCAGCTTGGAGCAGTTGCAAAATGCGTAATTATCTATCGTTTCGAGAGAGCTGCCGGACAGATCGATCTTTGTCAGCTTGGAGCAGTTGTAAAATGCGTAATTACCTATAGAATAAATATTTGTTGCAGAGCAGTCCACTGTTTCCAGATTTGTACAATCCTGAAAAGCATAAGCGTCAATGGAAAGATTTTCATGTTCGCCCAAATATACGGAGGTAAGAGAAGTACAGCCCTTAAAAACCTCCTTGGAAAGCTGATTTACGGAGGTGCCTCTGAAGTCCACGGACTTTAGAGAGGAACATCCTGAAAATTGCTGAGGTGAAAAAATCTGGGTGGATTTTGGCATGTTGATCTCTTCCAATGCGGTGCAGTCTTGGAAGGTCTTACTATAAAAGTATTTAACGGTATCCGGAAGCTTTACGGTTTTTAATTTGGTACATCCCTCGAAAGTTCCTTTAGTAGAGGAGTACCTCGTCGCAATCATTTCTATGGAAGTTTCACTGAAATCTACTGATTCGATATCTGTTCCGGCAAAGCCGTCGTAAACCTTGTGAATAGGTATACCGCCGACATCGGTTACTTTTACATCTTTTGAATAATCGTCCCCCCATGGTCCGTACAGAGTCATATTCCAGTCTGTCATGTCCTTCCAGGTATCCAGATCCACAGAGGTATTATAATTGCTGTCATTGCAGTGGAAAGAATATCGTAAACCGTCCTTTACGAGGTAGCCGCAGGAATATACCATATGGGCGGCCCGGTCATACAGCATTGTCTGCGGAGTCATATCAAAGCCGGCACTGTTATATCCGCCGGAGGACCAGACCTCCTTTGCATCCGGAATGATCTCCCTGTTTTCGTCTCTTTCCAGATCGTAACGATTTGCGGAACATCCGGTGGCATCAATATAGATCCAGCGGTCGGAATCTTTGCTGTAAGCAATGCTGTAAGCGTGGGTTTTTGTTACCAGCTCAAAACACGGAATTCCACGGGATATCAATAAAGTGCTTAAAAGATTGGAGTATCCGCCACATACCGCTTTCTTGGAGAACCAGACATCATACGGGTTATCCGATGTGAGTTCTGTTCCGTATGTTGGGTTGAAACGTTTGTCGTTCAAATTGTAATATACGCGGTTTGCAACATAGCGGGATACCGCTTCCATTTCTTTATATGAGGTGGTAATATCGCACTGGTCAAGATAGGCCTGCAGATCCTCTGTCATCTCTTTGAGCTGGTCGTCGGTGTATGTCGATTTATTTTCATCAATACATTCTTTGAGCAGGTACTCCTGAAAGACTGCATCCAGCTTTTCGAAAGCGGAGATTTCCTCATTTGATGCAGCCGCAAATGCGGCAGGTACGTTTATGCTGATCGCAAGCAATAAAACGAAAAGCACAGGGAAGAACAGGGATGGTAAATGTTCCGCTATATATTTTTTGTTCATATTTTATCCTCCTTTTGTGGTTTATTGTGATTTAAAGCTCCGGAATCCCGACGTATTGCTGTAAGCAGGAAAGAGCATCTTTTACCTATTATATGGGATAATTGGCAAAAATGCGTTTTTTTGCGTGAACGGCTCATATACGGCGTGAACGACTTGTGGTTTTGTCATACCGAATTCAGTACAGGGAAAAAAGCCGGTATTGAATTGCAGGATAGATGATGGTATGATTAGCTTGTGGGTATATATTATTTACTCAAACTTCGCACAACAATGTTTTGATTGCGCCCATAATATTTCTTATGTCCAAAGTGTAAATATGATTTTTGCCTTAGATTATATGAATAACCGTGAGCTAGTGACACCAAAATCGTTTTGTCACTTACGGATTTCGAAAAGTCTAATTGCTTTGCTGTTTCGATCTTCGACAAACGTGTCTTCCCGTACTCGTCTCCGGGTGGAATTCAGGTGTTTCGTAAGGCACTTGCGCTCGCCACTACTTGCATCCTGTTTTGGAGGATGCTATGTAGTGTTGCGTAGCGCATTGTAGCGGGAGCGTGCCTGTCGAAATGACTGAATTCTGGGTGCGAAGTTTGAGTTATTTATAATGATGCTTGTACAGGCGTAAAATGGTCATTAAAGTAAAGGCTGTCTCATGTGGGACGGTCTTTTACTCAAAAATAGAAAGGCATGGGTATTATTATGGCAGAGAAAGAAAGCAGCTATGGATTTGAGGAGACGATGGTCACACTGACTGACGAGGATGGTTTGGACAAGGATTTTTATGTGGATGAGATCTACGAGGTAGATGGCAGACTTTATGCAGCAGTTATTCCGGCAGATGTGGAGAATGTCACAGAGTATTATGTATTTCGTCTGATCGATCTGGGCAATGACGATTTCGAGATGGAGGATATCGAGGAAGAGGCAGAGTATGATGCGGCAGCAGATGCCTATGAGGAAATCCTGGACACCAGGATGTGGAACCGGGAGTTTGAAGGAGAGTAGACGAAAGCATATTATAAAAATTACTTGAGGGAATATCCGGGGAAGTGTATAATAAAAGTGTCGAGAGACGAACCGTTTCAAACGAATAGAACAGAGATTGCAAGTGAAGGAAAAAATAAGACAAAATAGAGGCAATTTTGAATTGTCTGACAATTACATGTATTGTCTCTAAATTGTGTCCCCTGTTTATGCGGGTTCCGAGAGGTGACCGTAGAAATGGGGATAGCCCGAGACAGGGCATTGACACATATTGAGATTTTGCCTGCTCCAATTTCTCTACATCTGTAGAAATGGGGATAGCCCGAGACAGGGCATTGACACACAATTGCTGCCTTTGGACATATAACTGAAATTCCTTGTAGAAATGGGGATAGCCCGAGAAGACATCCGATCAGGATGTCTTTTTTCTATGAAAAAAAGTAAAAGAAAGATTAAAAAAATACTAAAAGGGTATTGTAATTACGAAAAATATAATGTATAATCACATCTATTAATACTAGAAACGAAATCGGTAAAATCAAATATTTTTATATTGAAATTAAATAGCGATGCTGTAAATGAATCTGCGTCTGATCAGCAAAGATTCCTACAGTTTGGATCTTTATTATCCAAACCCATATATTAAAACGAAAGAGCGTGCATGTTATCTTTATTTCTTACCAAATGACAAAATATGTCATAGTAAAACACTATGACTGATAAAATATCTAAAAAATGTGAAAAATATCCCCATAATTTGTGTAAATATAGTATAATAACATGAGAAAAAAGTTGTATTTTGTTGAAAATATACAAATAAGGAGGGAGATTGTTTGAGCGCTGAGAAGTATGTACTGTCGATGTACGACATTCGAGGAAAGCAGGAGTTTATTTTCCGGAGTAACCGCCTCAAGGAGATTGTTGGTGGTTCGGCGATCATCCGGGATTGTTTTGATGATTACCTTTATCCGGTGGCAGAGCAATACGGAAAGGGCATTTTTCATGAAGAGATACCGTTCTCTGTCAAGGGCTTTCAGGAGCATATCGCACAAGGGTATATCGGTGAGGTTGTTTATGATGGTGGCGGCAATTTCCTTGTTCTGTTCCGGGACAAGGAGACGTTTCAGGAGATCACATATGATTTTACCAGAAATGTGTATAAGGAGATCGGGACCTTGCGGGTGCTTGGTTCCTGTGTAGAGATTGCGGATTTTGATGATTTTGACAGGGACAGGAGACGGTTATATGAGCAGCACAGGAGAAATGAAAACCGCGAAACCAATATCGCATGCTGTGCGACACTGCCCATTGTTCAGGTGGACGTGAGAAACTCCCAGGCATTGGTTGACAAGACGCTGACAGGCAGTGCGATTCCTCAAAAGGTTTCCAGGGAAAGCCTGAAGAAATATGAGAAATATGACGAAGAGCTGCGGGAGAATGGATTCGCCAGCGGGGAGAAATATCTGGATCATCTGGTGACCAAAAAGGGCGAGGAAAGCCTGCTGGCGGTTATTTATATCGATGGAAACAGCATGGGGGATAAGGTGCAAAAGTGCTGTGCAGATGTTACCTCTTATGAGGATTGTATTCAAAAGCTCAGGGAGTTTTCCGCTGATATTCAGGAGAAATATATCGAAAGGCGGTTACAGGATATTGACGACTGGCTGGAGGCACGTTATCCGTCGGATCAAAAAGGCAGGAAACGTGTACTGCTCAGTGGAGGCGGTAAAAAGAGGCTGGTGCTTGGGGCCGGTGACGAGATCAATCTGATCTGCAATGCCCGTGATGCCTATGAGATTGCCAATATTTATCTGAAAGGTCTTCACGAGGATGATCCGGAGGCATCTTCCTGCGCCGGGATCGCGATCTTCCACAGTCATGTGCCGTATGCGGATGCCTATCGTATTGCCGAGGAGTGCTGTGAATCCGGCAAACGCAAAATGAAAGAGCGTGAGGTCAACAATGTCTCCCTGCTTGATTATCATTATTGTCAGGGAGTGATCGGAACATCATTGGATGCGATCCGCGAGCACGAGGGAGAAAGTGATACCAGCCGACCATGGATCGTGAATATTGCTGCCGGGGAGCAGGACAAGATGTCGGACTGTGTCAGGGTGGAAAATGAGATCACATGGATAAAAGAGTATCTCAGGCTGTTTGGACGGAGCAATGTCAAGGGCTTGCTGCAGGCGGCCAAAAACAGTGATGCGGAGCTTCAGTTTGAAATGAAACGAATGGAAGCACATATGAGCCGGGACAAGGAGCAGGAAAAAAGAGAACAACAAAAGGAATTGATCCGGAGGGTTCATGGTATTGACATCAAAAAGCTCAGGAAACTCATATTTGATGCGGTTATGGTTTATGATCTGTGGTTTAAGGAGGGGTAGTGGATGCAAAAGAAAGGAATCATTCAGATAGAGTTACGGTCGGATCTGTGTGTAGCTTCCGGATATTCATATGACGGAGTCATTGATACGGATATCTGCTATGACGCATTTGGCCTGCCGTATATTCCGGCGAAGCGGTTAAAGGGGTGCTTTCGTGAGACAGCGGAGAGCATTTTGTATTCCGTTTTGTCAGAAAAGGACAGAGACGAAATATTTGGCTCATGGGGTGCGTCATCTGTCAGGGGGCTTATGCTGGGAAATGCGTACATCCGGCAATATGAGGAGTTGAAAAAAGAGATCCGTACGATATTGGAGGATCATGAGACATATGATGTCAGTCCCCAGAGGATACTGGAACAGTTCACACACGTTCAGGCACAAACGGCCATTGGTTATCCTGATGACCCGGAAAGGGAACCTGTGGTCTATGACGGCTCCGCAAAGGATAATACACTGCGGTTTACAAGAGTAGTGGATCAATATTCTCCACTGACACAGGAGAATATGATCTTTGAGGCGGATGTAGTTTTTGAGGCAGAGCTTCAGGAGAAGATCAAACAGATTCTGATAGCGACTAAACATATCGGATTGAAAAGAAACCGCGGCTTTGGCAGTGTGAAGTGCCGGCTGACACAGGTGACAGATATCCGGGAGCCTTTGGACCGGTGTGACCGGGGGACCGTGGAAAAGTCTGTGTTACAGGAGGACGGAGAGAATGTCCGTATAGAGTACCGGCTGACCAATACAGAGCCGTTGGTATTGAGTGACAAGGATGACAACAAAACCATAGATTATATAAAAGGACAGATGATACTGGGGGCGCTGGCTTCAAAGTATCTGGCGATAAAGGGCAACAGTGCAGAGGATCAGACGTTTCAGGATCTGTTTTTAAATGGAACAACCGTATTTTCCAATGCAGTGCCATGTAAGGACGGAAAAGTGTATTATCCGGCACCGTTGTTTGTAAATCAGTTAAAAAAGACAAAGGAAATTGTCAATAGCATTTTTGTGGATCCGAAAAGATGTCAAAACGGTAATCTGCCCAAGAAACTAAAAGGAAAGTATGTCTATGCGGATCAGGATTTCCAGAAGGTTGCGGCTCTGGAGGTGGAAAAGCAGCTTTGTTATCATCACAGTCATAAATCCATCAAAAATAAAGGAGAAAAGGATGTTCTCTTTCCGTTTGAGGCGATCCGTGAGGGACAGAGCTTTGCCGGAAGTGTGACTCTTCCCGCAAAATACGAGAAGCTTGTCAAAGAATTACTTCAAAACGGGCTCCGCATCGGAAAATCGAGATCAGCGCAATACGGAAGCTGTGAGGTGGAGCTGGACGGAAACTCTCAGGAACAGTTCAGGACATTTTCCAAGGGGGACAAGATCATTGTTACCTTACAATCGGATATGATCCTGCATAACGGAACGGACTATACCGTTTTTTATGATGAAGTGCGGCGGCTGGTGGCAGAGCAGCTGGGGATCCCGGTAGCGGAGTCTGGGGAGGACTATTCCATATTAAATACAAAGGAGCTGACGGGATATTTAGCAGTCTGGAATATGAGAAAGTCACCTGTTCCGGCGATCGCAGCGGGCAGCATGCTTTCCTATTGTCTGGCAGAAGACTTTGAAATGACCCGCGAAAGCTGTGGGGAGCGCTGCATGGAGGGCTTTGGAAAGGTGCGCGTTGACCGTCTGGATGCGACCCGTAATATGGAGGATCAGGGAAAGAAAAAACAAAAAGAAGATCCGGAAAAGAAAGATGGGGAGCAGATAAATGAAAACCGGGCTGCTATTAAGTTAACGAAACCATTATTTTCCAAAATATTTATGCATGATCTGGAAATGGAGCTGATACTGACCGGAATTTCGGACAGTGTATTTAAGGTGTCGGCGAGTAAGCTGGGACGGGTTACCTTGATGTTAAAGGAGAGTCTCGATGAAAAGCCGGAAAATTATCAAGATGCATTTTGTAACTTTAAGGAGAGAGTGGACTCTATTAAATCAGATGACAGAGAGCTGATCAACAGGGAGATTGTCCGGAAAATATCTTCGGATCAGGAGAATGTAAATCTCAAGGTGGATAAGGACAGGCTGCCTTCCTGGACAAAACTGAGACAGATCGGATTCTGTGAGGATGAGTGTGATGATAAGTTAAATTCTCTTTGGGGAAGATACGTATTAATGATCCTTACCAATCAGAAATATGAAAATAAAATACAGGGGGGAGACCGGCGATGAAAATATGCAGAAAAAAATATTACAAAATAACATTTACACTGGCGTCTCCGCTGGCGATCGGGGACGGCTCCAACTATACCACAGACAGAGACGTTGTCAGAAATGGAAGGGGACTTCCGTATATTCCTGCCAGTGCTGTTGCGGGTGTATCCCGGTCGATATTTCTGGATCAGAAGGATCTGCGGGACACCTACTTTGGAAAGGTTGACATTAACGAGAAATCAGACAACAAAACAAAGCCGGAGGCATGGGAAAGCAGGCTGATATTTTATGATGCCAATATGGTCTCAGACGAAGGATATCACATCAGTGTGCGTGACAGTGTCGCGCTGGATGAATATAAAACGGCCATCGAGGGAGCCAAGTTTGATATGGAAATATTGGAGCCGGGTGTCGTTTTTACCACATACATAGAGCAGAATTATTATGATGGATCGGAGGAGGACATTGCCGGCAGGATTGCAGATTACTGGCTGGCACAGAAGCTTCATTTTGGCGGAAAAGTGATGCGGGGATATGGAGCCATCAGGGATGTATCTGTATGGGAGAGAGAATTTTCCTTGGATAAGGATGGGATCGACGGATATCTTTCGTTTGATATGTATGATGATGCCTGCTGGAAGGATGCCCGAAAGGTGGAATACCGGGATACGGTGGATGACAACATGGCGGTTCTCAGACTTCATATAAAACAGAAGGGTGGTATCTCCATTCGAAGATATACCACAAGAGTTTCCAAGGAAAAAGAACAGTTTGAACCGGATTCCGAGCAGCTGCTTGTCCGTGTGGGAGAACGGGAGATTCCGGTGATCCCCGGGACATCCTGGGCGGGGGCATTTAAGCACCGCATGAAGGAGCTGATGCCGGGGTACGACGAGGTTGCGCTTTTTGGATGTGCAGGAGACAAACAAAAGATCCGTTCCAGGATCCGTTTCGGAGAGACGCAGTTAAATCATGCGACGTCCAAGGAGATGGTACGAAATGCCATCGACAGGTTTTCCGGAGGAGCGACGGATCAGGCGCTGTTCGCAGAGAGAACTTATTATGGCGGTGACGGGGAGCTGGTGATCGAGGTGCAGAAGGACCGGCTGACACAGGATGTCACAAAGGTGCTGGCTGCAACGATCTGTGATCTGGATATGGGATTTCTGGCGGTCGGTGGTCTTACGGCGATCGGCCGTGGATTGTTTGAGGTAACGCAGATCGCGATCGATGGCGAACCATTGGAGTATGAGAGACAAAATATGTATTCAAGCATTGTCCGTAAGCTGGGAGGTGTTCAGGGATGACGACGTTTACAGATTTTTGGGAGAAATGCCAGGAGATAAAGTCAGGATATATGGTTGCGGCAATGACGGATGCATACCTTGTGGATGTCTGGCCGATGGAGCAATATAAGATTGACGAAGCAAAGCTGCTGGAAATGCGGGTGTTTAATACAGAGCAGGAGCGGAAGCTGTTCCGAAGCGATATTTCCAGAGAGTTTGTCTGCCGGGAGATCAGGGATACGGCGGAAAATGATCGGGATTATTCGGATTATTATGACGAATACCAGTATCTGGATATTGATACCAAGAGGTCAGAAAAAAGCTTCCGGGAAGAACGGATGGTTTACACGACGGGAGGAGGCAGGTATCATCTGCCGCTTTCTTCCATGGAGGATGTGATGGTTCAGATCCGGATGTATTTTGAACGGTATCCGGAGACCGGTCAGGCGAGAGTTTTTGACTGGCGCGTGGTAGATTTTGTCAGGGAACAGGAGGTGAAGAAAGATGGAAAGAAACGGTAAAATCAGGTTTGCCTATGAGCGGGGGCAGACGACTTTTGTAAATCCATATCATTTTGTACGGCTTGATCCGGCCCGTGACAGTAGGATGAAGGACTCCGAGGAACAAAAGGAGCAGTCGTTATCCGGTGTTTTGCATTGCAGCTTTGAAACCATGACACCATTGGCAGTGCCGGATACGGAAAACAAAAAGGAATATTTGATCGGGGGTGACAGTGGGAAGATACATTACCGGTATCCTTTTTATTCCATTAATAACAGACCGACTGTGCCGGGAAGCTCTGTACGGGGAATGCTTCGAAGTGTTTATGAAAGTCTGACAGATTCCTGCTTTGTCACCCTGCCGGACGAGGAGCGTATTACGGCAAGAACAGGTTCCCGCAATGCATTTAATCCGGCTGTTTTGCGACTGGAAGCGGGCAATAAATGGGTGTTGCATGAAGCAACAAGGTATCGTGTCCCTATAAAAGAAAAGGACGGAAAGTTTCAAGTGGATAAGGATGAAAAGGGAAGATATATCCAAGGCAATCATGAGAAATTTCGTTCCGGAGAGAAAGTCGATATCAAGTCAAGATCGGAAGGCGCAAAAGAGATTGTGACCAGTATGAAGCATACAGAGAATGGCAACTGCTATGTGTATGTGGGTGAGAATGGTCCCGGAAAGAATTATGAAAGCGTATTTGAGATGGGAAACTCATTAAAAGTGCCAGAGGATGAGATCAAAGAATTGATGAATCGACTGGAAAATACGCTGAAGGTGTATCAGAATGAATCCATTAACCGATGTCTCAAGGAAGGGGGACATACCGGATATGCCTATTACGCCGAAGAGAAAAAAAGAGGTGTGATCTGTGTGTGGTATAAAAAAGAAAAATCTAACGGAAAATACTATTTATCGCTGGCAGCTGTTGGAAGGAAGGCCTATCAAAATACAGTAAATGATATGATCGGCAAGCACCGTAATCCTTGTCATGACCGGAAGGATATGTGCCCGGCCTGTCGGTTATTTGGTATGGCAAAGGGAGATTCCTTTGGCAGCAGGGTGCGGATCACGGACGCTGCGGCGGAGGATGGGTATACTCTGAACGAAAAAGTTGTATTGAAGGAGCTTGGTTCCCCGAGGACCGGGTATTATCCGTTCTATACAGCTAATGGGCAGGAGGTTGATGGTTCCGACGTAACCATTGCCGGACGAAAGTTTTACTGGCATATCCCTGAGGTCAACCATGATTCAGACATCTACACCAGCAAGGAAAAGACGATTAGGAATGCAACGATGGATCTGATAGACCGGGGAGCGACCTTTTGGTTTGATGTTTATTATGACGGGGTAACACCGGAGCAACTGCAGGAACTGAAATGGGTGCTGACGCTGCCGGATGAGGATAACAGTCTGATGCATAAGCTTGGACATGGAAAACCTTTGGGGCTGGGCTCCATCAAGATATCAATTGATTCGGAGTATCGACGTTCCTTTGACGGAGAGGGATATCATGTACAAGGGGTGGAGGAGGAATCGGAATCCTCTGCAGAGATTCCGCCACGGTTTGACAAGGACACTGTGAAACAGCTCCGGATCCTGTTGGATTATGAGGCGATGAAGGGAAAGAAAGTAACGTACCCTTATATCGAGGTATCTGATGATGTGAGAAATTTGGGGAGAGAAAATGATTTTGCATCTCATCAGTGGTTTACCTCCAATAAAGGTCGCAGTAAATACGACCCGGCACCGATGACCTTGAAAAAGATTACCCAAGGAAATCCGGAATTACAGGTTTATAAGGCTTCTAAAAAAGAGGATAGCAGGAATCGTTCCAATAGCCAAGGAAAGAACACAAGAGGTGGATATAAGCCGAATAATCGTAATAATAAAAGAAGATGGTAAACTTATGGGAAATATCAGGGTATCGGTCATGTAAAATGAAAAAATATCAGGCGGAGGGTATTAAGGCACGCCTGATGGTGTGAGAGCAGGTCCGGCAGTGACTGATGAACGGTTGGCCGCCTGCTCGATCACCCCTGAAAATATAAGCACCAACGACACGAGAAGTATGGAAGAAGCCCGAGGAAGGGCATTTTGAGTTGAACACGAAAAGATCCGGTGTATTGATATATGTACATTGGATCTTTTTTATATCTATAGAGTCTGCTGTGAGGCGAGTGTATTGTTAGTATAAAAATCTAAATAATTATTAAGAAGATCTCTAAAAATCATTTTTCATATCCGTATAAGTAAATGCAAGGGAGGTGATCTCAAGGTCCAGACAGACAATCAGGAAACATAATAAAATTTATTTAATCACTAAAAAAGTATTTATTCAGTCGTATAGGTAAGTAGAAAGGAGTTGAGGATATGTTTGAAAAAATCTTGTTGGAAATTATTAAGAAATAATCAGTAATGTATTTATTATATGCAGGAAAGGAGGATCAGTATGTTACCATTTATCATTGAGAAAATCCTGGAAAAAATCTTTGAATAATATCAGAAA
>CAKRHL010000027.1 GCA_934338765.1 uncultured Lachnospiraceae bacterium
GGATCACATTGTTTCAGGGGATTCCCAAGAAGGATAAGATGGAATTTATCATTCAGAAGGCGGTAGAACTGGGAGCGTATGAGATCGTTCCGGTGATGATGAAGCGCTGTGTGGTCAAGCTGTCCGAAGCGGGGAAGATCCGGAAGAAGACGCAGCGCTGGCAGGCAATCGCTGAGGCGGCAGCCAAGCAGTGTGACAGGGGCATTATTCCCGTGGTGCATGCGCCGGTGACCATGGAGCAGGCGTTTGACATGGCCTCTTCCTTAGAGTACAATATGATACCGTATGAATTACAGGACGGGATACAGGTATCGAGACAGATCGTGGAGGAGGCGTGTTCCAAAGAGTCGGTAGGAGTCTTTATCGGACCGGAGGGGGGCCTTGAGAAGGAAGAAGTGGAACGGGCCATAAAGATCGGAGCGAAACCGATCACTCTGGGAAAGCGTATCCTTCGGACGGAGACGGCAGGCATGGCACTGCTTTCGATCATGATGTTTCAGTTACAGAAGTGAGGATAGAACATGGAAGCGTATTTAGACAATGCAGCAACCACCAGAGTATTTCCGGAGGTGCGTGATATTATGCTGCAAGTAATGGAGCAGGATTTTGGGAATCCCTCCTCCAGACATACCAAGGGAATTGAGGCAGAGGGCTATATTACCAAAGCGGTACAGCAGATTGCTGGGACGTTGAAATGTCAGCCCAGGGAGATCATTCTGACCTCAGGAGGCACCGAGAGTAATAATATGGCACTCATTGGTACAGCTCTTGCCAACCGGAGAGCAGGAAAGCATGTGATCACCACAAGGATTGAACATGCATCGGTTCATGAGCCTTTTGGACGGTTGGAGCAGATGGGCTATGAAGCGCAGTATCTGCCGGTGGATGAGAATGGTCATGTACAGCCTGAGGTTTTAGAGGAAGCGGTGAGGGAAGATACCCTGTTAGTTTCCGTTATGATGGTCAATAATGAGATGGGTGCGGTAGAGGATATCAAAAAACTTGCAGCTGTGGTAAAGCAGAAAAATCCAAATGTGATCTTTCATGTAGATGCCATTCAGGCATATGGTAAATACAAGATCGTACCGAAACGTCTCGGGATCGATCTGATGTCTGTCAGCGGCCACAAGATACACGGACCAAAGGGAAGCGGATTCCTTTATGTCCGTGACGGTGTAAAGATCAGCCCGATCATTTTGGGAGGCGGCCAGCAGAGAGGGATGCGGTCCGGTACGGAGAATGTTCCGGCGATTGCAGGTCTTGGTGAGGCTGTCCGTTTGATCTATCAGCAGCACAGCGAGAAGGTGGAACGTCTTTATGCCCTGAAGCAGCGCCTGATCGATGGATTGACCTCTATGGAGGGCGTAACGATCAACGGGCTCAACGGGCTTTCCCTGACGGAGACGGCACCGCATATTGTCAGTGCAAGCTTTGACGGGATCAAAAGTGAGGTTATGCTTCATGCACTGGCGCAGGAGGGAGTATATGTGTCCTCCGGGTCGGCATGCTCGTCCAATCACCCGGATCTCAGCGGTACCCTGAAAGCGATCGGTGTAGAGGACAGGCTTCTGGATTCCACACTGCGGTTCAGTTTCTCTGTACTTAGCACGAAGGAAGAGGTGGATCATGCACTGGAGGCGGTGGCAAAGGTTTTACCGCAGCTTCGGCGGTTTGTAAAGAAATAATATGATGCCGGGGCATTGCCCCGACATTATAATATAGATTAAATCAGCACAGAAATGGAGAGAATATATGTATCAGGCATTTTTAGTAAAATATGCAGAGATCGGCATTAAGGGAAAGAACAGATATAAGTTTGAAAATGCCCTCTGTCAGCAGATGGAGCGTACTCTCAAGCCTTTGGAGGGCGAGTTTGTGGTAGAGCGCCAGCAGGGACGTATCTTCGTGGAGGCAAAGGGAGATTTCGATGAGGATGATGTGATCGAAGCACTGCAGCACGTATTTGGTATTTCGGGGATCTGTCCGGTCAATGTGATCGAGGACAAGACCTGGGACAATGTAGCCAAAGGAGTGGGCGATTTCGTTGAGCAGCAGTATGATAAGCTTGATTTTACCTTTAAGGTAGAGTCAAAGAGAAGCGATAAGCACTATCCGATGACATCCCCGGAGGTATGTGTGGAGACGGGAGCCTATCTGCTGGATCGTTTTCCGGAGCTTCGTGTGGACGTGCATAAACCGGAGGTGCGCATCTGGGTAGAGATCCGTGAGAAAGCGTACGTATATTCCAAGGTGATCAAAGGGGCAGGTGGAATGCCTCTGGGAACCAACGGCAGTGCCATGCTTCTTCTGTCCGGTGGTATTGACAGCCCGGTGGCAGGATATATGATCGCCAAGAGAGGCGTATTTATTGATGCGGTATATTTCCATGCACCGCCATACACCAGTGAGAGAGCAAAGCAGAAGGTTGTAGATCTTGCGGAGCTTGTATCAAAATATACCGGACCGATCCGTCTTCATGTGGTCAATTTTACGGATATACAGATGTATATTTATGAGACATGTCCACATGAAGAATTAACGATCCTGATGCGTCGTTATATGATGCGTATTGCAGAGACTCTGGCAAAGAAAAATGACTGTCTCGGTCTGATCACCGGAGAGAGTATCGGTCAGGTGGCAAGTCAGACTATGCAGAGCCTGGCGGCAACCAATGAGGTATGTACGCTGCCGGTATACCGTCCGCTGATCGGTTTTGATAAACAGGAGATCGTGGAGCTGTCCGAGAAGATCAATACCTATGAGACATCCATTCAGCCATACGAAGACTGCTGTACCATTTTTGTCGCAAAGCATCCTGTTACAAAACCGGAGCTTAAGATGCTTCATCGTTCCGAGGAGAAGCTTGTGGGCAAGATCGACGAGATGGTAAAGACCGCATTGGATACCGTGGAGATCATTACGGTAGGCGAATAGTGAAAAAAGAGCAAAGAAAAAGAGAACACCAAAGGTGTTCTCTGTACTTCTCTTAAATGGAAAACCTCAGGAATCCCTGAGGAAACTCATAAAGGTATGCAATAAATTACTCTACGATGTATGGAGCGAGAGTCTTAAGAATCTCATCGATGTTGTCATCATCATGGATGTTCAGATCGATAGCCTTGGAAAGATCCAGACTGAAGATTCCCATAATAGACTTTGCGTCAATCACATATCTTCCGGATACCAGATCAAAATCAGTATTGAAGTTTGTTACATCGTTTACAAATGCCTTAACCTTGTCGATTGAGTTTAAAGAAATCTTTACTGTTTTCATAACTATTACCTCCTCATTGATTTTGTTCTTCTTTATACTAGACACAACGGAACAAAAAGTCAATATACAATGTTGCCAAAAAATAATACGAAAAACCTGTGAGGAATGCCATATTTTAGTAAAAACACCAAAATAGGGTAAAAAATATGTAAATTTTATTGAAATAAAAAAGAAAAAATGGAGTTCAAAATGAAAATTGCTTTTTTAACATTGGGCTGTAAAGTAAATTCTTACGAAACAGAAAAAATGAAAATACAATTTGAGACAGAAGGATATGAAATTGTTTCCTTTTCGGAAAAGGCAGATGTATATGTGGTCAACACATGTACCGTGACCAATATTGCGGACCGTAAATCCAGAAAAATGCTCCACCGCGCCCGTCGTATGAATCCTGACGCCGTGGTTGTGGCTGCCGGATGTTATGTGGATTCCGCCCGTGAAAAGGGAGAAGAGGATGAGAGTGTCGATCTTTTTATTGGCAATGAGGATAAAGAAAAAATGATTGCCATGGTGGAAGAAAATCTGGAAAAAAGAGGGATACTTAACAGAGAAAAATGTCCGGATCATTCCATGGGAGAAATGTCGGAAAAGGCAGAAAATGAACTGCATACCAGAGCATATATTAAGATCCAGAACGGCTGTAACCAGTATTGCAGTTATTGTATTATTCCTTATGTGAGAGGAAAGCTGGAGAGTCGTACGGAAGAGGATATTTTGTCTGAAACAAAAAAGCTGGCCGCTGCCGGATTTCATGAAATCGTCTTGACAGGAATTCATCTTTCCTCCTTTGGAGTGGACCGGGAATTTGAAAAAATTGACGCCAATAGCTTTGTAAAGCTTCAGGGAAAATATCTGCTGGAGCTGCTGCAGAAAATGGCACAGGTATCGGGGATTGAACGACTGCGTCTCGGGTCTCTGGAGCCACGGATCATCACAGAAGAATTTGTAAAAAAATTATCGCAGATACCGGAGGTGTGTCCTCATTTTCATCTTTCTCTGCAGAGCGGATGCGATGCGACATTAAAGAGGATGAATCGTCATTATTCGTCAGAGGAATATCTGCGGGGGGTGGAAATTTTACGGAAGTATTTTAAGGAGCCCGCGATCACCACAGATATTATTGTGGGATTTCCCGGAGAGACGGAGGAGGAATTTCAGACGACATGTGATTTTGCAGAGAAGGTGTCCTTTGCACAGATTCATGTATTTAAATATTCCAGACGTCACGGAACCGTTGCGGACCGCATGGAGGATCAGGTGGATGAGCAGATCAAAAATATCCGGAGTGATAAGCTTCTGGTTGTGGAGCATAATCTGGAAAAACAGTATCAGAATAAATTTATAAACCGGCTTCAGAAGATTCTGATCGAGGAACCGGTTGTTGTGGAGAACCGGAAATATCTGGTGGGATATAATGAAAGATATGTCCGGATCGCTGTTCCGTATGAAGAAGGAAAATGTGATGAAAGCCTTTGTAACAGCATGATAGAGGTTCATGTTGAAGGCTTTCTGAATGAGGATATTTTACTTGGGAGCAGGGAAAGGGCTTGTAATTTATAAAAAGATATATTACTATATTGAATAGATATGTGCTCGTGAAAGGATGGAGGTAGTGCCATTATGCAGGAAATCAATAACACACAATATTTTAACGTACAGAAGGATATGGATTTCGAGGTAAAGGATGTCATTGCCCGGATTTATGAGGCATTGACCGAGAAGGGATATAATCCGGTCAATCAGATCGTTGGTTACGTGATGTCGGGAGATCCAACCTATATTACCAGTCACAAAGGAGCGAGAAGTCTTATTATGCGCGTGGAGCGGGATGAGATCATTGAGGTGCTTCTGGAGGATTATATTCAAAATAATTTCAAATAATTCCGGGCAGATTATGCGGAATTATTTTCCGGTGTTTTCGCAGAGTGACGGAGGCAGAGTGAATGGAGGATGAACATTGAGGATCATGGGATTGGACTATGGTGACAAAACCGTAGGCGTTGCCATTAGCGATGAGCTGTTGCTGACAGCACAGCCTGTGGAAACGATTCAGAGAGAAAGACCGGCGAAGCTTCGCAAGACATTTGCACGGATAGAGGAACTGATCAAAATGTATGAGGTGGACCAGATCGTACTGGGTCTTCCAAAGAAGATGGACAATCAGGAGGGAGAACGCTGCGAGCGGACCAGAGAGTTTGGTGATCAGTTAGTAAAACGTACGGGGATCGAGATCATATATCAGGACGAGCGTCTGACCACGAAGGAGGCAGATGCTGTATTAAATGAGGGTGGAGTCCGGAAGGAAAATCGAAAAGAGTATATTGACAAGCTTGCAGCTTCGTTGATACTGCAGGGTTATCTTGATATGCTCGCAAAGTAAGAATGGAGATCATAGATGCAGAGTATTAATTTTATCACGGATGAAGGGGAGGAGATTCCTTTTTATATAATTGAGCAGACCACTTTGGCGGGGAAGAATTTTCTGCTGGTGACTGACAGCGATGAGGACGAGGAAGAAGCTGAGGTCTATATTATGCAGGAGATCAATGATCAGGAGGATCAGACCGTTTACGAGTTTGTGGAGGATGAGGAGCAGTTAGAGGCGCTTTCTAAGGTGTTCGCAGAATTACTGGACGACGTGGATATTCAAATGTAGAAGAATACAGAAGAAAAATGCCTGGCAGACGGGGAAGATGTCTGTAAAGGCTTTGTTTTTCTGTACAATTTTCTGGATTTTAATCAAACAAAGAATAAATAAATCGAAGAAAGGCAGGGTATTTCATTGAAAAAGGAAACGGAATCAAGTGCAGTACAGCACAAAGCAGCAGAGGGAGAAAAGGGAGCGAAGCGGATCATCAGAAGAGGGAGAAAGCCGTCCGCAAAGGCAGAGCGTGACACAAAGGAGACGGCAGAAAAGCCAAAAAGAACAAGAACCACCAGAGCCAAGGCTGTCAAAGAGGAAAAGGAAAGTGTGGCTGCAAAAGCGGATAAAGCCGTTGCTGAAAAGGTGCGGCGCATGACAGAAAAGTCAAACCAGAAGCAGAAGGGCAGTCTGATCGGGCAGGGACTCAAGATCATTCCACTGGGTGGTCTGGAGCAGATCGGTATGAACATTACCGCATTTGAATATGAGGACAATATCGTTGTGGTAGACTGTGGTCTTTCCTTCCCGGGAGACGATATGCTGGGTATTGACCTTGTCATTCCGGATATCACATACCTCAAGGAAAATATTGATAAGGTCAGAGGCTTTGTGATCACCCATGGACACGAGGATCATATTGGAGCACTTCCATATGTTCTCAAGGAAGTAAATGCTCCTGTTTATGCAACAAAGCTTACTATGGGCCTGATCGAGAACAAGCTCAAAGAGCATGTGATGCCGAAGCCGGTTAAGAAAAAGGTTGTTAAATACGGCCAGTCTATCAATCTGGGATGTTTCCGTATTGAATTTATCCGCACGAACCACAGCATTTCTGATGCTGCGGCGCTGGCAATCTTTACCCCGGTAGGAACCATTGTTCACACCGGAGACTTCAAGGTGGATTATACACCGGTACGTGGAGAGCCGATCGATCTGCAGAGATTTGCGGAGCTTGGCAAAAAGGGTGTATTGGCATTGATGGCAGACAGTACCAATGTAATGAAGCCGGGCTTTACCATGTCAGAGCGTACCGTAGGCAAGACCTTTGACAATATTTTTGCGGAAAATACAAAACATCGTATTATTGTTGCAACATTTGCATCCAATGTGGACCGTGTCCAGCAGATTGTAAATTCTGCGGTAAAATACGGCAGAAAGGTTGTTGTCGAGGGAAGAAGCATGGTTAATGTCATCACTACAGCCACAGAGCTGGGATATATTGACATTCCGGATAATACACTGATCGATATGGACCAGATGAAGAATTATGCACCGGAGAAGCTGGTGCTGATCACCACAGGAAGCCAGGGAGAGGCGATGGCAGCTCTGTCCAGAATGGCATCGAATCTTCACCGCCGGATCACAATTGAGCCGGGCGACACTGTAATCTTCAGCTCACGTCCGATCCCCGGCAATGAAAAGAATGTTGCCAAGGTAGTCAACGAGCTTGCGGCAAAGGGAGCCAAGGTCATTGAGCAGGATGCCCATGTATCCGGACATGCCAGCGAGGAAGAGATCAAGCTGATCTATGCACTGACAAAGCCACAGTATGCAATCCCGGTTCACGGAGAGTACCGTCATTTACAGGCACATGCGGAACTGGCACAGCTTATGGGTGTGCCAAAGGAAAATACCGTGATCCTGTCCTCAGGTGATGTGCTGGAGATCGACAGTGAGCATTGTGCCCTGGTGGGCAAGGTGCAGGCACAGGGCATCATGGTAGACGGACTTGGTGTCGGTGATGTGGGTAATATTGTTTTAAGAGACAGACAGCATTTGTCCGAAAATGGATTGATCATTATTGTATTGACATTAGAGAAATATACCAATCAGCTTTTGGCAGGACCGGATATTGTCTCCAGAGGATTTGTTTATGTGCGTGAGTCAGAATATCTCATGGACGAGGCAAAGAGCATTGTATATGCGGCATTGGAGAGATGTCTGGACAATCAGGTATCAGACTGGTCCAAGATCAAGACAGAGATCAAGGACAGTCTCAGTGATTATCTCTGGAAGAAGATGAAACGTAATCCTATGATCCTGCCGGTTATTATGGAGGTTGAGTAGCCTATGAGTGGAGAGACGCAGCTTTTGATGGAACAGTTGATGGAAGCCGTAAAGCGTACCCAGGAGTACAATCAGTATCAGACGCTTCTGGAAAGTGTCAAAAAGCATCCGGATATTTACCGGAGGATCGGGGAATTCCGCAGAGGCAGCATTGTGTTCCAGATGACGGATCATGCCAATCCTATTGAGGAGAACAATGCACTGCAGAAGGAGTTTGCAGATCTGCAGACCAATGGTCTTGCTAATGAATTTCTGGCGGCGGAGCATCAGTACTGCATGATGATCAAAAAGATGCAGGAATATTTTCTGGATCATCTGGATCTGGAACTGGAGTTTTTAGATGAATAGCTGGAAGCCGGCAGCGGTGACATCGGTTTATATAGTGCTCTACTCGCTGCTGGTATTAGGTGTGGTGTTTGTATGTGTTCATGGATATCGTTTCTGCTATGATGTGTTTGCAGATGTCCGTGTGGAGGGGCAGCCGGGGAAGGATATTACATTCTCTGTATCCTCCACAGATGATTTCAGGGATATTGCGGCAAAGCTGCAGGAGGAGGGTGTGATCCGGGATCGTTACAGTTTTCTTGCAAGAGCCGGTATTATGGATACGGACCGCAACAAAATATTTCCCGGACAATATATTCTCAATAACTCCATGACGTACGAGCAGGTGATCAATCGTTTGACAGTGTCAGAAGGGTTTGACAAATGATAATAGACGAGAGACTTTCAATATTTATAGATGCTTTGGAATGGAAGCTGCCGGGGGAGCTGGCAGAGCTGGAGCGGCAGGCCCTGGAGGATCAGGTGCCTATCATCCGCAGACCCATGCAGACATTCCTTGGCTTTATGCTGGGACTAAAGCAGCCGTCTTCCATTTTGGAGATCGGGGCGGCTGTAGGCTTTTCCAGTATATTGATGAGTGAATATGTGCCGGAGCAGACAGGGATTACCACTATAGAAAAGGTGCCTGCAAGGATTCGGGCAGCCAGAGATAATTTTCATCGTTATGGTAAGGAGGGTCGGATCTGCCTGTTGGAGGGAGATGCGGCAGAGGTATTGGCAGAGCTTTGTGAACAGGGCGATCAATATGATTTTATTTTTATGGATGCTGCCAAGGGACAGTATCTTAATTTTTTGCCGAATATATTGAAGATGCTTCCTGAAAATGGTATGCTGATAACAGACAATGTACTGCAGGATGGTGATGTGATCCAGTCACGTTATGCCATTAACCGCAGAGACCGCACGATCCATGGTCGTATGCGGGAGTATCTGTATCAGCTGACACATTCAGAGGAGCTTGATACAGTGATATTGCCTGTGGGGGACGGGATTACCGTGTCCCGGCGGATAAAGTGAGGTGAAAGGGTTGTTATCAAATGGAAAGCCGGAGCTTTTGATACCGGCAAGCAGCTTGGAGGTTTTGAAGGTTGCCGTAATATATGGTGCAGATGCCGTATATATCGGAGGTGACATGTATGGACTCCGTGCCAAGGCAAAGAACTTCTCTCCGGAGGATATGAAGGAGGGAGTGGCATTTGCCCATGAGCATGGAAAGAGAGTATTTGTCACGGCAAATATAACAGCACATAATGGGGATTTGGATGGGATCCGCCGTTATTTTGAGGAGCTGAAGGAGATCGGACCGGATGCGCTGATCATTTCGGATCCGGGTGTCTTTGACATTGCCAGAGAGGTTTGCCCGGAGATTGAGGTGCATATCAGTACCCAGAGCAACAATGTCAACTATGGCACATATCTGTTCTGGCAGCGTATGGGAGCAAAGCGTGTAGTATCCGCCAGAGAGCTTTCGATCAAGGAGATCAAGGATATCCGGGCGCATATTCCCGACGATCTGGAGATTGAGACATTTGTACATGGTGCCATGTGCATTTCCTATTCCGGCAGATGTCTTCTGAGTAATTATTTCACGGGAAGGGATGCCAATCTGGGAGCATGTACCCATCCGTGCAGATGGAAGTATTACATTATGGAGGAGAACCGTCCGGGCGAGTATCTTCCGGTAGAGGAAAACGAGAGAGGCACATATATATTCAATTCCAAGGATCTCTGTATGATCGGGCATATTCCGGATCTGGTGGATGCCGGGATCGACAGCTTCAAGATTGAGGGACGTATGAAGACGGCTCTCTATGTGGCAGATGTGGCAAGGACATACCGCCAGGCGATTGATGATTACTTTACATCACCGGAGCTGTATGAATCCCGGAAGTCATATTATATGGATGAGATATCCAAGTGCACATACCGTCAGTATACGACAGGCTTCTTTTATGGAAAGCCGACCCATGAGGGACAGATATACGATAACAATACCTATGTAAAGAAATATACGTATCTCGGTATCGTCGGTGAGATCACGGAGGATGGTTATGCCGTGATGGAGCAGCGCAACAAATTCTGCGTTGGCGATGAGGTGGAGATTATGAAGCCGGATGGCAGTGACAGTCATGTGAAGGTGCTTGCCATGCGGGATGAAAAGGGAGAAGCAATGGAAAGCTGTCCTCATCCACAGCAGAAGATTCAGGTGAGGTTTAGTGAGATCCCGGACAGAATGAATCTGATCCGTGTATCATGTGAGTAAATGCATTTAGGAGGAAGAGTTATGGAAAAAAATGTAAGACTGAGGGTACTTTATGTAATGGAGCTGTTTGTAGAGCAGACAGATGCAGAAAACGGAGTGACTATGCAGGAGATCCTGGACTGGCTGGCAGATCATAATCTTACCGGTGAGAGAAAGAGTATTTATGAGGATATTCATGCACTTAAGGAGTTTGGTCTGGACATTCAGTACACACAGTCCGACAAAACATATCGTCTTGCAAGTCGTTAATAAAATAAAAAAGGAGAAAAAGAATGACACCACAGCAGAAATACTTAGACATTGTGGATGAGGTGATCGCAAAGGGTCCGTTTAAACCGGACTGGGTATCCCTCTCTGATTATGAGACACCAAAATGGCTCAAAAACGGTAAGTTTGGTATATTTATTCACTGGGGACTTTTTAGTGTACCGGCGTTCAACAATGAGTGGTATTCCAGAAACATGTACATTCAGAGCATGGAGGAGTGGCAGCATCACAGAGATACCTTTGGGGAGCATACGAAGTTTGGTTACAAGGATTTCATTCCGATGTTTACAGCACCGAAGTTCCAGCCGGAGGAGTGGGTGAAGCTGTTTAAGGAAGCCGGTGCAAGATATGTGATGCCGGTGGCTGAGCATCATGACGGATTTCAGATGTATGACAGTGAGATCAGTGAATGGAACAGCGTCAAGATGGCGATGAAGCGTGATGTGCTGGGAGAGATGAAGGCTGCCATCGAGAAAGAGGGACTGACCTTCTGTGAATCAAATCATCGTGTGGAGCACTCCTTTTTTATGGGACATGGCAAGGAGTTTGACAGTGATATTAAAGACCCTATGAAGCTGGGTGATTTTTATTATCCTGCTATGCCGGAACCGGACAATCAGGATCTGTTCAGCCCGGCACCTCCACAGGATTTTATGGAGGACTGGCTTGCAAGAAACTGTGAGCTGGTGGAGAAGTATCATCCAAATATGGTTTATTTTGACTGGTGGATCCAGCATGATTCCGTAAAACCATATCTGAAGAAGTTTGCAGCATACTATTATAATCGTGGCTTGGAATGGGGACAGCAGGTAACGATCTCCTACAAGCATGATGCTATGATGTTGGGAACCGGCGTTCTCGATATGGAGCGTGGTCACTTTACAGAGGCAAAGCCGTTTACATGGCAGGCAGATACCTCCATGGCTTATAATTCATGGTGTTATACAGAGCAGAACCGCTTTAAGCCGACCGTAGAGATCATTCAGGATCTGGTAGACATCGTCAGCAAGAACGGCTGTCTTCTGTTGAATGTAGGACCAAAGGCAGATGGAACCATCTGTGATGAGGAGATCAAGATCCTTAAAGAGATGGGTGAGTGGATGAGTGTCAACGGAGAGGCAATCTACGATACACATCCATGGCGTATTCAGGCCGAGGGAAGTACCAAGGGGGTAGAAGGTATGTTCTCTGAGGAAGGCCGTCAGGCGTATGGCAAGGACGATATCCGTTTTACCTGTAAAGCAGATTATATTTATATCATTGCCATGAAGCAGGAGGGTGCCGATGTGGTTGTGAAGTCCATGGGAGAGGACAGTAAGGATTTCCATGGTATTATTCTGGAGATGAAGGCTCTGGGATATGATGAGCCGGTGACATATGAGCGTGATGCGGATACCATGACGATCCATGCACCGTTTGTAAAGAGTGATATGCCGGTAGTATATCGTATGAAATTGAAATAAGAAAAGATATATAGCAGAAAAAGAAAGGCTGATGCATCGAATGATGCATCAGCCTTTTGTTACACCTCAAAGCTTATGTCCAGATAATTTTACAATAAAAAATTTATTAGAAAACTAAAATGGTTTATGCCATGAATATAACGTCTGTCTGTTGTCTGCAATTAACCAAGCTTAACAACGTTAGCAGCCTGTGGTCCCTTTTCTCCGTTCACAACGTCGAACTCAACCTCTTCACCCTCGTCAAGAACCTTGAATCCGTCCATCTGAAGTGCTGAGAAATGTACGAATACATCCTTGCCGGTCTCGTCAGAGATGAAACCAAAACCCTTCTTTGCGTTAAACCATTTAACTGTACCCTTCATAGTAGTGCCTCCTAAAATAATGAAAAAATTTTGTAACCTGTGTGAGCACAGATTTCAACAACATGTTTAATCTATCATATTCACTGGTTCCTGTCAATGTAAATCAAATGAAAAGCAGTGCTATTTTTTATTCATGCCAAGTTCCTGTGCAAGCTCCTCCAGATACATCCAGCGGTCCATTTTCTGCTCAAGTTCCTGAGAGAGATTCTCTTTTTCTTCGGATAATTTACCGAGCTTTACAAAGTCGCTGGCGGCCTGTCCCATCTCGGTGTCGATCTCTTCCAGACGCGCCTCTATGGCAGAAATATCGTCCTCTATGGTCTCGAAATCCTTCTGTTCCTGATAGGTCATTTTTTTCTTTTTGGTCTGACCGTCTTTCCAGTTATTGCGGTTCACGGCTTTTGCGGGTTCCGCATCAGATGGAGAGGTGGTGCCGGAAGTGTTTACATGACCGGTCATATCTGCATTTTTGGCTTCCCGGGCATGAAGGTAGTCAGTATATCCGCCTTCGTACTGAACCAGTCTGTCATTTTCCTCATAGGCAAAGATCCGGCGTACCACACGGTCCAGAAAATAGCGGTCATGGGAAACCACTGCCACGATCCCGTCAAAGTGATCCAGATAATCTTCCAGGATCGTCAGGGTGGCGATGTCCAGATCGTTGGTAGGCTCATCCAGGAACAGAACATTCGGTGCTTCCATCAGGATACGGAGCAGGTAAAGACGCCGCTTCTCGCCACCGGACAGCTTTTTGATCACCGCATACTGCATGTCCCCCGGAAACAGGAAACGCTCCAGCATAGCAGAGGCTGTGATCAGGGAACCGTCCGGCTGGCGGATATATTCTGCACCGCTGCGGACATAGTCGATCACCCGCATATCTTCGTCCAGAGCTTCATTTTCCTGGGAAAAATATCCGATCTTGACAGTCTGACCAATGGTTACGGTACCACTGTCCGGCTGGACGGAACCGGCAATGATCTTCATCAGTGTGGATTTGCCGCAGCCGTTGGGACCGATAATGCCGATCCGGTCATCCCGCAGGAAGATATAAGAAAAATCGTGGATCAATGTACGATCTCCGTAAGATTTTGTAATATGCTCCAACTCCACGGTAGTTTTTCCGAGACGGGAGGAGACGGATGCCATCTCCACAGAGCTGTCACGAACAGGAGCAGCAGTATCCTGCAGTGCTTCATAACGTGCAATATGTGCTTTCTGCTTGGTGGAACGGGCTCTGGCACCACGCTGCATCCAGGCGATTTCCACTCGCAGCAGACTCTGCCGTTTTCGTTCTGTTGCCATTTCAATCTCTTCTCTCTGTGCTTTTCGTTCCAGATATCCCAGATAATTGCAGCTATAGCTGTAAAGCTTTCCCTTGTCGATCTCTACAATGCGGTTGACCACACTGTCCAGAAAATAACGGTCGTGGGTGATCATGATCAGTGCACTTTTTGTATTTTTCAGGAAGGTTTCCAGCCATTCTGCCATGGCGCTGTCCAGATGGTTGGTAGGCTCGTCCAGGATCAGAATATCAGAGGGGGTCAGCAGGGTGCGGACCAGTGCGATCCTTTTGCGCTGTCCGCCGGAAAGCTCCGTGATATTCTGGCCAAGCTGTGTGATCCCGAGCTTGGTGAGCATGGACTTGGCATCCGCCTCGTAATCCATGGGGCTGCCGGAAATGTCATCCGCCAGAGGCAGTGCTGCGGTGAGTGCATCAAAGCTTTCAGGGAAGACCGGATTCTGGGGCAGATATCCAATGCGAAGATTTCTACCCATAATGACAGTTCCCTCGTCCGGTTCCTCTTTCCCGGCCAGGATCTTTAATAAGGTGGATTTGCCGGTTCCGTTGATGCCGATGATACCGACCTTTTCCTGCTCGTTCAGGGAGAAGGAGGCATCGTCAAATAATTTGCGTTCTGTATAAGAATGTGTTAAATGTTCTGCGGTGATCAGATTCATAAGCCATCTCCATTTCCTTTGTCATTGACACGCCACGGGAATCCTTTATAATAAGGGAAGGATAACCATGTGATGATGTAGTGTCAGTTTTTCTCTTAAAGCTCACATCATATGATAACGGTAAAGTATTATTCTGTCAAAATGAAATAGGTATTAGTACCAAAAACATATATCAAAGTTTGCGGGATGAGAAAGGAGTATTGGTATGAGAAAATACAGTCGTTTGGTAAATTATTATGAGACAGATCAAATGGGGATCGTGCACCATTCCAATTATATCCGCTATTTTGAGGAGGTGAGACTTCAATGGATGGATGAGATCGGACTTTCCTACAGCGGGCTTGAGGAGAAGGGCGTGATCATCCCCGTTACATTTGTGGATTGCCATTATAAAAGCCCGGTTCGTTTTGGAGATACCATATATATTACGGTACGCATGTCAAAGTTTGATGGACTAAAGATGGAGTTTTCATACGAGGTATATGATAAGAAGACCGGTGAACTGCGCAGCACCGGAAAGAGCGGACATTGCTTCCTGGATAAGCAGATGCGTCCGGTACTGATCCGGAAGAAATATCCGGAGCTGTATGATATTATGCTTCAGGCTCTTCATGAGGATGGAGGAACAGGCAGAAAGGGAATGTGAGTCAATGAAAAAAAAACTTTTAACCATATTGATCACCAGCCTTGTAATGATCGCTGGGATGGGAGCACTTTTATGGAAGGTAAATACCGTGAACCAGCGGCTGGAAAAGAAAAAGGCCGCTCTTCTGCAGGAGGAGATGGGGACGGACACAAAAGATAAAGCATTAGAGAATGTGGATAAGCTGGAGTTACAGACGCTGTATCTGTCCGGAAACAAGAAAAATGTTGTCACCAGAGAGTACGAAAACGTGAATGCCATCTACAATAAGGCGAAATCCGCTGCGGTAGAGGATATGCTGACCGATATCAAGAAGAAGCGGGACTATTCGGAGAAGGATCCTCTCTGGGCATATAACCCATATGGAACAAATCCGGAGTCTCTTTATATGTATTTTAAGAGCAAGGGCAGATTTTACTGTAGGTACACGGTATCGGTGGACGATAACAAGATCCCGGATTTTACCAGAACTCTGGATAACGGTGCTTCCGGTAATGTTGCCATGGAGCATGAGTATCAGATCATCGGTCTTGTTCCCGGCAGAACCAATTATCTGATCTTTAAGCTTTACAATAAAAAGGATGAGCTGGCCAATACGCTGTATTATAAGGTGGATATGCCAAAAAGTTACAGTGGAGTACAGACCATTTTGAAGCTGGAAGAGGGTAGAAGCAAAACATCTTTACAGAATGGACTTTATACGGTGTTTGCAGGGACAGGTACCAAAAAGCAGGCAGTGCTTTTGTATGACAACAGCGGTGTTTTACGCGGAGAATTCCCGACGAAGGAAATCGGCTATAATATAGAGCAGATTTATGATACACTGGTGTATGAGGTGGATGACAATACTCTTGCACGCGTGAATGAGCTGGGACAGGTGGTGGATTGTCTGGAGATCCCACTGCATCATATTTATGGAGAGTTTGCATATGATGGGGCGGGGGCTGTATATGTGCTGGCACAACCGGTGCAGCGTTCCCGGTCTCTGGGCAGTGTTGTCAAGGTGGAGGTCAATTCCGGGGATGTATCGGATGCACTGGATTTGTCGGATATTCCTTCTCTGGTGAAGTTGGTAAAAAAAGCAGACAAGAGCGGAAAGCTGAAGGGGAGAAACCATATGGCTCTGGATTCCGTTCAGGTAACAGGAACCAATCAGCTGCTGCTGGGATCGTCAAAATATTCCACGATCATGAAGATAAGCAATGTCAACAGCCTGATGCCAAAGCTTGATTACATGATGACGGATCAGAAGCTGTGGAATATTTCCGGAAAGGAAAAGGCAGAGAAGCGCCTTCGCAAAAAGATTCTGACAAAGACACTGGCCGATGGTCAGGCGGAACCGACACAGGCGACACCGATCGTCAATTCAATCCTTGACAGCGGAAAGACAAGCACACCGGAGCTGTTCCGTTCGCAGTATGGACAGAATGCGCTGGTGGTAGAAAAGAGCAGCAGTCTGGCAGAGGGACAGTATTATGTCAGTATGCTGAATAACGACGCAGGAAAGGGAGCTTCCGGTCAGAAGAACAATTCTTATTATTACAAATATCTTGTAGATGAGACGACGGGTACATATGCTCTTTTGGAAAAGGAACGTCTGCCATGGAATGAAAAGGGTGGCAATGTAACAGCCTATGATGAAAGCTTTTTGTATTGCCGGCCAAAGGCTCATGTCTTTGAGGAGATTGACAAAACCGGCAGGGAGATCCGCTCCTTTAAGCTTAAGGGGACATTGTACAGAGTTTACAAAAATGACTGGAAAGGTTTCTGGTTTTATTGACAAATTGACGAAAGAAAACGCTATTTTTGTTGACCATGCAAGGGAAAAGAGGTATACTAAAAACAGTAGTTTGTATGTTATGCAATGAGCAAATGGCGTATGAAATAACTAAGAAAGAGGAGGAACGTTAATATGAAGTTTTTTGTTGACACAGCAAAGATTGAGGACATCAAAAAAGCAAATGACATGGGTGTGATCTGTGGTGTAACTACAAATCCATCCCTGATCGCAAAGGAAGGCGGCAAGAGTCAGGAGGAGATCCTGAAGGAGATCGCTTCTATCGTGGATGGTCCGATCAGCGGTGAGGTTAAGGCAACAACTGTAGATGCAGAGGGGATGATCGCAGAGGGACGTGAGATCGCAAAGCTTCATCCGAACATGGTCGTAAAGATCCCTATGACCGTTGAGGGACTCAAGGCTACAAAGGTACTGGCTTCTGAGGGCATCAAGGTAAATGTTACACTGATCTTTTCTGCCAATCAGGCACTTCTGGCTGCCAGAGCAGGTGCTGCATATGTATCACCATTCCTAGGACGTCTGGATGATATCTCACAGCCGGGTATTGATCTGATCGAGACAATTACCGCCATTTTTGATAACTATGGTATTGATACAGAGATCATCGCAGCAAGCATCCGTAATCCGATCCATGTAACAGACTGCGCTCTTGCAGGTGCGGATATTGCAACTGTTCCATATTCTGTTATTGAGCAGATGACAAAGCATCCGCTGACAGATCAGGGTATTGAGAAGTTCCAGAAGGAATATCTTGCCGTATTTGGTGAGTAAGCAGTATGAAGAATACTCCTAAAGGACATAATATGTTATCCGGGAGTACATTGCTTTATACAAAAATGTTAAGATAGAAAGGAAAATAAAATGGATACATTAGCATTAAAGAAAACTGCAAATGAGATTCGCAAGGGCATTGTGACAGCAGTGCATAGTGCAAAATCCGGTCA
>CAKRHL010000028.1 GCA_934338765.1 uncultured Lachnospiraceae bacterium
CCCGATCATAACATATTACATCTGGCACCGGATCCTGTCGCTCCACGAACCATACACCTTTGTTCCATCATCGTTCTTAAAAGTTCGGATCCGCACATAATACGCCTTCCCCAATTCCAGCTTCTTTCCCTTATACTTTTTGACCACCTTCTGTGTTTTGGATTTTTTCAGAGAATAACTCTGCTTCTGTTTAAAATTTCTCTTGTTGGAAATTTGTATCTCATATCCATTGACATCTGCCAGTTTATTCCACTTTAACGCGATCTTCTTCAGGTAACATTTCGCATTAAATTGTAATGGATCCTTTGTTTGGGAAAGCGCGTTAAGTGCCCATGCCGGTATTTTTGTACTTGCCGGGTTTTCTGTCGCTTCTGCCGGTGCAGCCGATGGCATTGGCGAAGCCGTAGACATACCGGCAGAACTGCTTCCGACATCCGTTCCTTTGATCATCACCGTCTGCGACGTTGTGTCCGTCGCTACACGATATCCTGCCTTTTCATTTTCCGGCTGCGAAAGCGTCTGCGCCGTCCCACGACCAAAGCACTGTACCCAGTATGTGCCGTAAGATGTCACAAAACAGCCGATACCAATAGACTGATAGCTTTTTGTCAATATATTTGCCTTATGTCCCGGAGAATTCATCCACCGAATCATTACCTGCTCCGGAGTTGCACATGACGATCCGCCTCCCTTGGCAATGTTCTCACCGGACATTTTGCTGCTGGCGCTAAAACACTTCTCTCCGTTTGGTCTGGTATGGCTAAAAGAGACAACCGTCTCCGCCGAACGAAGCATTGCTGCAGAAAGCAGATCCTTATCCATAGTCAGCGGTCCCGCCCCCTCAAGGGCACGCTCTTTATTTACGATCTCCAATACCTGAAATGCATAATCATATCTGACAGTACCATACACATCCTGTGATTCCGCTGCCTTTACTGCCTGTCCTGTTCCCAACTGTGCTGCCGCAAACAACACCGCACCAAGCAAAAGTGCTCCTGCCATTAATCTTATTCTTTTTATGTTCATTTATTATCCTGCCTTTCTATATTATTGTAGAGATATTATATCATATATCTGCGCATATCGGAGTTTCGAAGAAACTCCTAATATGAGCTCTTTAGGTCTCATTATATCATACCTGTTTCCCCGGATTCAATAACCGATTTTTTTCAGCTTTCCCAGTTATTTGCGGATCATTTCCGCCGGATGCGGTGAAGCTGTGGCCGCAATGTGATTTCTGTCACTACTGCGCCTTTTCTCATCCGAAGAATATCCCGCACCGTCTCTGCGATCTCCTCCGGAAGCAGATAGGAATCCTCCTCCTCCCCCTGAGTAAAGTCCGCATTCCGGTACAGATCTGTTTTTGTCATATCCGGCTGGATCGTCACAACGCGGACTCCATACTTTCGCACCTCCTCAAAAAGACTCCGGGAAAAACTGCTGAGTCCCGCTTTCGTTGCCCCGTATGCACAACCGTGAGGATTACTGCGCTGTGCCGTCACGGAAGAAATATTGATAACCGTTCCTCTGTATTTTTTCAGATCCCGCAGCAGCAGATTCGTCAGGATCATCGGTACCTCCAGATTGGTCCGCACCAGCTTTTGTATCTTCTGCGTATTTAGTTCTTCGTGGAGTCCGTAATAACCCACACCGGCATTATTGACCAATAAGGATACTTCGTTCTCACGACGTATTTCCTTAATCTGCCGTTCCAGCTCCGGCGTATCAAGCAGATCACAGACCATCCGGTGAAGCATTCCGTTCTCTTGATTCTGCTTATCTGTCCTATTTTCCGTACCGATCAATTCAGCCGGATCCTGCTTTGTTCTGCTTTGTTCTGATACCTCATCCGGAAACTCCCGCCCAAAGCCATACACCTCATATCCCATCTCCACGAGAACACGGCTGATCCGGCTGCCAATCCCGGAGGAGGCTCCTGTCACAATCGCTGTCTTTTTCATACCCGTCTAACCTTCCTTTCTACTCAGCCCGCAAACTTTTATCAAAGTTTTCACACTATTCCCTCCATCGAAAGATCTTCTCCTCCGGCATCCACTCACAAATCCTGCTCACCACATGCTGCTCCATCTCATTCATCAGGCTGTCCGGATAATGGTACACCCCCTTCTCATTTACAAACGGGAACTGTACCACTGCGGAATCCTTTTGGCTGCGCCGCAGCTTCTTCATATAGTCCTGCGAGATCCGGAAAGATCCCACGCTGACATCCCACACCTTTTTCATATCAATACGCTCTGCCACCTGATCCAGCATCGCATCATACTGTGTCCGCCAATCCGGACAGTAAATGATCGGATCAAAACAGAGACGTACCGGAAATCCCTGCTCCATAGCTTTTGCAGCACACCGGATCCTCCCTTCAAGAGATGCCGTTCCATGTTCACACTCCTGCCAGATCCGCTTCGGCGAAAGAGTAAAGGAAAAGATTACATTTTCATCCGGCTTCAGTCTGTCCCATAAATCGGTCCGACCGCATTTCGTCCGGATCTCTATACGGATCCCCGCATGGCTGCGGACAAATTCAAGCCATCTCTCCACAAATCCGGTCAGATCCTCCAATGCCATAAGATCCGTGTCATAGGATACACACAGATAGACCGGATGTTTCTGTAAAATCACCTCCAATTCTGCAAAAATATCCTCCAGATTCACAAAGATCACAATATGACCGGAGGGATACATTCCTTTGAGATAACAATATTCGCAATTATAAATACAGTTCATTACACAGGAGGTATAATAAAAATATTCATTTCCAAAACTCTGACAAACAGGAGCACCCTCGTAGATCAGCCGCCCCTCCTTTGCCGCAAGGATCAGCGCCGGCCGATTCTCCTGCAAAACAATATCCTGCTTTTTGCGGCAGAACACATCCTTATAATGATGAATCGGAATCTGTACTGCATCCGGAAATCTTCCTAAGATTGCCTTTGTCCTCGGATGCTCCCTTACCGCCTCCTCCACATAAATATGGGAAAACGCTTTATTATAATAATCTCTGTTTAAGCTCTTCAAAACGCTTCTTCCCCTCTCTCCTGTCGTGGCAAGGTAATTTACCGTCTGCTCTCATCTCATCTAATACCTTCTGATAATTCACCTCTGCCAGTGTCCAATATCTGATACACTGCACCACAGCCGCTCTCATAGTCTGGGAACAATGAAGCTCCTGACAAAGCTGCTCTACCACAATCATACAATACTGTTCTTTTCTTAACTTCTCCTCGTCCGGTTCCAGTGCCTGTCCCAAATCTGACACATATGCTTTGATCTGTTCTATATTATTCTCTACGACACACTCCAAGGCCTGCGGCGTTATTTTCTCCCCGGCTCCCTCATCAGACACGGCCTTAATAAAACTCATCTGATGTGGTCCCAGCCAGAAGGAACCCGCCTGATACACCGCCGCACTTTCCATATCATGTAGGAGAACCTGTTCGCATTTCATGATTTGTGTTGCATCCTGCATCGTATTTCTGTCACCCGCTTTCACGTTCTGCTCTGTGCCACGCTTCCAGACAACCGGTTCCGTTATGATCTCTGCCTCTGCAAATAAATGGTGATACAACATATCCGGATAATAAGTATGTCCCGTATTACGGTCAGTAATTTTGTGACATAAATATATTCCACGATATCCCGTCTCTGTATCATCATTTTTCTCACTTACCGGATTCTCTGCCGCACAGGTTCCTATATTGATCAGATGATCCCTGTCACCCGTTCCATATTTGCCAAGCACCGCCGACACTCCACATGCCGCCGCAGTCATTCCTGTGCCGGTGATCACCAGACGCAGGTCATTGTCCGTATTTTCGTACACATCAAAAGGAAGCCCTGTCACCGCCTTTTTCAAAGAAAAAGCACGGATCAAAGGCTTCGCCTCCGGATATAACGCTGTAAAAATATAGATCATACGCGTCTCCCATCAAACTCCCCGTCATAGTTCTCCAGAAAATGATGCTTCACACCATCCTTCTTATAGGCGATCACGGTGCTGAGATTCACATTTTCCACACTCTTAAAAATATTGCCCTCCACAAAAGGATTTGTTTTTTTCAGCTCCCGGATCAGCTTTTTGATCTCCAGACGTTTGGAATTGCTCTGTCCGTCCTTATCGCAGGAGGAACAGGTATCTGTAAATTTGCAGGCACACTGGATAAAATGAAGTCCATTGGCATCACGCCAAGCCTTAATGTCATCCTCGCGGATCAGATAAAGAGGACGGATCAGCTCCATCCCCTCAAAATTTGAGCTGTGCAGCTTCGGCATCATGGTCTGCATCTGCGCACCGTAAAGCATCCCCATCAGTATTGTCTCGATCACATCATCATAATGATGTCCCAGTGCGATCTTATTGCAGCCAAGCTCCTTTGCCTTGCTGTAAAGATACCCCCGGCGCATCCTTGCACAAAGATAACAAGGTGATTTCTCCACATGGAAAACAGCCTCAAAAATATTTGACTCAAAAATCGTGATGGGTATATTTAGTCTCTTGGCGTTATTCTCAATGACCTTGCGGTTTTCCGGACTGTATCCCGGATCCATTACCAGAAAAACCACCTCAAACGGAAACTTATGATGACGCTTCAGCTCCTGAAAAAGCTTTGCCATCAGCATGGAATCCTTCCCTCCGGAAATACATACCGCAATCTTATCCCCTTCCTTTACCAACTCATAATCATTGATCGCCTTGGTAAAACGGCACCAGATCTTTTTCTTGAACCGCTTGCGGATACTCTGCTCCACCTCCAGATAAAACGGCGTTTCCTCTTCCTGCTCCTTCTCATTTTCCTCGTCCATGGTACTCATGAGCCATGCCAGATAGCCTCCCTGCAGGCTGTATACGGTATATCCCTTCCCCTGCAGAAATCCCGCTGCCTCCAGGCTTGTCTCTCCCTTTTTGCAGTAAAGGACTGTCTTTTTACCATCGTCCTCCGGCACCCATCCGTCAAGGATCTGCTGCTCCGGAACATGCTCCGCTCCCGGTAAATGTCCGTAAGAGTAAGACATTTCGTCTCTGACATCCACCAGATGATACTCATCCGGACGCCATTTCTTTAATTCCTGTATTGTGATCTCTGTATTATCCATCATCTCTGTAACCCATGCCTTTCCTAACCATATCTCAGCACACTATACCGCAATACACACAATTTTTCAATGTTACAGCTGTTGTCGCACGACAATTTTTTCTGTATCAACCAATGCCCTATTGTTTTATGCTGCATCTATTGCATTTCCCTTCGGATCTCATCGATCTCCTGCTGCAGCCGGTCACACTTCTGCCGGTTCGCTTTCATCTGCTCCCGCAGCACCTGCCGTTTCCTGTCTTTCAGATATCTGTGGATGAGTAAAATCACAAAAATGATCAACAGAGGAACATAATCCTGTCCCGATATATCCACATAATATCCCATCCAGTTTTCCATAAACTGTAAAGCGATAAAACCCATCAATAAAATAATATACGGCATTATTTTCCTTATGGCAGATTCCTCTCCAAGCCCTGTCTGCAGCTCTGCATTCGCCCTTTTGTATTGAAATATTTTCTTTTCCCGTTCCAGGATCTCTTCTGTCCCTTTGTGATCTGTTCGGAAATCATTTTTACCCTGCATAGGATCACCATTCTTTCTCATTCTTATTTGACCACGACCCTTATCTCATATCGACTGTCCTGTTAATCGGACAGTTCTATTTTTTCAATTCTTTTTCCACTTCGCTCCGGATCTTCTCCCCACCCTGGCGTTTCCATTCCTCAACAAACTTATCGAAATAGGACAATGGCTTCTGGCCGGTCACGATTTCCAGGTACGCCTTCTTTTCCAGCTCTTCCAGACGCCACCAGTTTCCTTTCATGGTTTCGGTTTCGCCAAAAAATAACGATTTCACCTGTCTCGTCCGTCCCTTTCCAAGGACAGAGCAAGCCGTCATACGGGATGTATAAGCGGCCCAGTCCTCCCAGGATTTCTGAGTCTCCTCCTCTTTTTTCTTATCCAGATAATTGCTGCAGGAAATATAATAGGATCCCTCCAGAAGTCCCAGGTCATCCAGCTTTTTCCGTCCCTGGATCGCATCCTTCAGAGCATCATAGCAACGCATCAGAGCATCCTTATAATCTACATTGATCGCAAGCGGACGTGCCGTAGGATCGACATTATCCTGATAATATCGTTCCATTTCGCCGACATCCTCCTCGCCATAACGCAGATCGTCAAAAAGTACACTGACAATCTTCATAACGATCTCCGGATGCTCATAGCCCTTACGGACAACAACACATTTATCGCTTGGATTCTGGGAAGCATAGGCGGTGCTTCCGTCGGAATCTGTCCGGATCAGATACGGCTGCCACTCTGCTTCCGGATTCTTCTGCATGGCAGACATCAACGGATTATTCGGTGACCACCACGGACCAAAGAAAGAACCGCATTTTCCGGAAACGATCAGCTCAATAATATTATTGCTTTCCCTCATAAGGAAATGGTTATCTAATGTCCCCTGCCGGTACATTTTGCGCAGCTTTTGCAATGCGGATTTCGCCTCTTTCTGAACAGAACCATATACAACCTTTCCATCCTCATTGTACAGCCATTGCTTTGGAAATGCACCACAACTCGCAAATATAATATCATTCTGATACTCATAGCTGTAACCACAGCCTCCGGTCAGCTCATCATCACAGACAAGACCAACCGTCTGTCCCTTTCCATTTCCTCCGGGATCCTTCTGTACGAATTCATGGACAATGCGCTCCACATCCTCCACAGTCTCCGGTGCAGACAATCCCAGCTGATCCATCCAGTCCTTCCTAAGCCAGCACAGACTCGGTCCATCCTCAATGTTCGTCTCCGGCAGTGCCATAAGCTTCCCGTCAAAGGTCACATTGTCAAGGATCTCGCTGCCATAGCTGTTATAGATCTCCTTGATCCGGCTGCTGGTACAGTCTCTATATACCTGTGTCAGATCCTCGATCATATCATTGTCCACCAGAAGCTGCAGCAGATCCATGTCATTCACAACCATCACATCGGGCAACTCCCGGGAGGCTATGGTCATAGATAACGTCTCCTGGTAATTGTCACCCTCCCCGGCCTCAAAGGTATCCTTATTCTGTATATTTAGTTTCTTTTTAAGATATCTTGTATATCCGTTATCCTCATAAGTATCCCCCTTGGGCAGATTTGAATTATTCAAGCCGGTCATCTTTCCAAGAGTATATGTCACTTCCTCCGGATACCGTCCAAAGGGTGTCGTCTCTGCCGTCTTCCACCCCTTCTTATGATCCACCGTGTCCTTCTTCTCCACCGGCTGTTTACTGCAGCCGGTCAGGATCAGACATCCAGTCAGAGATAACGCCATCATCTTTTTTAATATATCTTTTATCACTATCTTGATACTCCTAACTTCGCCATAAGTGCTTCCTGTAAAACCTTAGATACATTTAAATGGGATTTTTCTGCTTCCTGATTTAACCAGTTTGGAAGGGTAACATTTCTCCTTACCGCTTTGTTATCCAATCGATTTCGATACACCGTCAGATCCACATCAACCAAAGAAAGAATCCCCTTTCCTTCCTCCGAAAATGCTCCCTGGGAAATATCTATTTCAGACATCACCGAAGGTTCTTTTATTTTCTTTCCCTCATCTTCTGCAGTAATACAGCTCAGACCAATAGCATCTCTCGCCATCATCATCGCATCTGCCATAGTCCCCTTCGGTTTCCCCTCCTCATTAGCTTCTGTTAATATCCCAAGATCCGGTACCTCAATTAAAATATTCGTATCAACATCTGTAAAAATCACTGGATATGTCACCTTCATATTATCAACCTCCAATAACAATTCGTAAATTAAAATAATATCCTTATAATCCCCACTTTCTTAATATCGCTTTTGCCAGCCGCTCATTAAGTTCTCGATGTCGCGGAACCTTTTCCTCATCGTCACCCCTTTGATATATATCGTGGTTTCCACCATGACGCACAAACTCAAAGCCTGCACTTTCCAGCTTTTTCACTAAATCTCTTTGCTTCATTAGCATTCCTCCTCCCTATCTGTATTATACACATCATCTACACACCAGTCAACAGTATAATGTGTATAATTTACACACTTTCTCAGACATCAAAACACGATATCACAGTCACCCATCATCAGGAAATCTGTAATATCGTGTTCATTTATAGAGGCTGTTTATGTCATTTTAGAAGTCTTTCGCAACCTTTGAGCCACCGGCTCAAAGTTGCTATGTGAAGCATAGAACCGCTTGCCTGCGTTTTACGCAGGCTTAGCAGTTCTCTTCACTCAGAAAAACGCCGGGTTTGCGTTTTTCAATATAAAACAGTAGTGCTTCTTAAGCAGCGTCTCTAGCTGCGCTAGAAGCACTTTTTATATTAGCCTTTGACTGCTCCCGTCAGTCCGTCCGTGTAACAACGCTGCATAAACAGGAACAACACAGCAATCGGGATGGATACACAGACCGCTCCGGCAGCAAACCGGGTATACCACTGGTAAATATTTTCCTTTTCCAGCATATTCCAAAGACCAATAGCTACCGTGTAATACTTTGCATCGGTTCCAATGATAACCTTTGCCAGTACGAAATCGATCCACGGTGCGATAAAGGATGTCAGCACAGTGTACACAATAATGGACTTTGACAGCGGGATCGTAATGAGCCGGAATACGTTCCATTTTGTTGCTCCGTCAATGTATGCCGCCTCGTCAATGCTGCGGGGGATCGTATCAAAGAATCCCTTCGCCACATAGAACTGCAGGATACCGGAGCCTCCGGCATACACAAGCACCAGAGATACCAGCTTGAGAACGCCCTGGGTCATTCCAATTCCCTTTAGGATATAATAAATTGCGATCATTGCCATAAAGCCAGGAAACATTCCAAGCACCAGTGCCACATTCAGCAAAAGCTTTCTGGACTTAAAACGAAGTCTTGAAGTCACATAAGCAATGGATACAATGAAAAATGTAGACAAGATGCAGGAAAAGATCGCTACGATCAAGGTATTTAAAAACCACTGCGGGAAGTTAAATACATCTGTGTCCGTAAAAAGGGACACATAATTATGAATCGTCAGCTTATCCGGCAGGAAGGTACTGGAATAAGAGCCCTTGCCTGCACGGAAGGATGTCATGATCACCCAGAAGAGAGGAAATATCCAGACCAGTGCCAGGATGGTCAGACACGCATGTACGATAAAATTCGTCAATTTCTTTCTAATGCGGTACTTATTCATTATTGGAATCCCTCCTCATTCTTCAATGCCCCTGACTTGCGGTACGCCGCCAGAGAAAATACAGCTGATAATACAAATACTGCAATGGAGATCACCGCCGCGTAGTTGTAATCCTTAAAGTCCATGGTCAGTTTATACAGCCACGTTACCAGCAGATCCGTCTTACCGGCAGTACCATTATTGTAGCTTAACGCCGCCGGAGCACCCTTTGTCAACAGATAAATAACATTAAAGTTATTGATATTTCCGATAAACTGTGTGATCAGATACGGTGTCGTCACAAACAGCATATACGGAAGTGTGATCTTGAAAAACTGTACCACTGCATTGGCACCGTCCACTCTGGCTGCCTCATACAGATCCGCCGGAATATTCTGAAGAATACCGGTAACCTGAAGCATCGTATACGGAACACCGACCCATAAGTTCACCACGATGATGGTAATTCTTGCCCAGGTAACATCAGTCCAGAACGGAAGACTCTTCTGGATCAGTCCCAGCTGTTTTAACAGAACATTGATGGAACCTTCCGGCTGCAGCATAGTACGGATAACTAACAGTGATACAAACTGTGGAATGGCAATGGAAAGAACGAAGATAAATCTCCACATTGCCTTCCACTTTGTTTCCTTGCGGTTAATTACGATTGCAAGGATCATTCCCAGAATATAATTTAAAAATGTAGCAAAAACCGCCCAGACGATGGTCCATCCAAGCACATGCCAGAAGGCTGTGCCAAGTCCGCTGGAGCTGTCTAAAAGCTTTCCAAAGTTTGCCAGTCCTACCCAGTCAAACAGCTTTCCCGGCGGCTGATGATTTCTGTCATAGTTGGTAAATGCGATCGCTGCCATAAAAACAAGAGGCAGTATCGTAAATGCAAAGATACATATGATCGGCCCTGTCAACAGGGTCTTATGCATGTTCTGATCAAACAGTGATGCTACGTCCTCACAAAAACCCGGAAGCGGCTTCCCTGCTTCCTTCAAAACCTGTGCCTGATAAGCTGATTTCAGAGAAGATCTCCAGGCAAATACAAATGCGATGATCGCAAAGACCGCCAGAATTCCATAAAGCAGGATCAACATGGAATTGTCACCGGCAGTATACTCATACACCTGCTTCGCTTCATTAAATACTTCCCCGCCCTCATTGGTTCCCAGCGTTGTCAGACCACCAAGCAATCCGAAACCACTCATGACCATAAAGGCAATAAACAGAATTTCTACTGCCAGATACAACAGACCTTTCACGATCTGCTTTCTGCAAATATTGCCGGCCCCCATGATAACCGCACTGAGGCGGGTAAATATATCCCCGTGCCTCAGTGCATTGCTCACGGAAATGACCTTTGCATGCTCCACCTTATTTGCCATAGGACATTTCTCCTTTTACCTTACTGATTTATTCTGTCTTTCCGGACAGCCTTCAAATTTCTACAGTCCGTTGCTCAGAATACCCTTAACCATTTCCTTTGTCTTCTTCTCAGCGTTTGCCTCTGTAACATCCCCCTGTACGATCTCTTTTCCCATCGTCTCAGCCGGTGTCCAGTAGCTGCCCATCTCAGAAAGAAGCGGCTGTACGACTGCTGCATTTGCAATTTCGTCTGCCTGTGCCTTAATTACGGTATCCTTCATTACTGCTTCATCTGCAGCAAGTGTTTTGTTGATCGGTGCGATTCCTCTTGACTCAAAGCGGATCTTCTGGCACTCCTCACCTGCAAGATAACGGGCAAGTGCTACAGCAACCTCCTGATCCTCGCATTTCGGATTTACGCCAACTGCCTTGCTTCCGGCAAAGGACTTCATCTGACCTTCCTGTCCGTTAATGGTTGCCGTAGGAAGCTGTACCGCTGCAAAATTCTTTCCAAGAGCTTCCTTGATCGCCTTTGCATCCCAGGAACCGCTGCAATATGCACCCAGCTTGCCGTCCTTAAATTTTGCAATACTGCTTCCGTCCTTCTCACAGGAGAATTTCTTATTCTTTGCAAGATTTACCATATATTTTGTTGCTGCCACACCGGCCTCACTATCCCAGTCACAGCCTGCAGATGCATCTGTTCCGTCACCAAAGAGAGAACCGCCTGCTGCGTAGTAGAATGCTTCAATATACCAGCTGTTATCCAGTGGGAATGCAAAGTTTGTAACGCCCTTGCCCAGATCCTTTGACATCATCTTGTCCAGAGATTTTACTTCATCCTCACTGAATTTGCTCTTATCATAATACATGAACCATGTGTTTGATGTGTACGGAACTCCGTATACACTGCCGTCATATGTAACAGAATCAATCATTGCTTTTTCGTTATTCTCGTTGATCTCATCTACGGTAGATCCACCCAGCTTAGAAAGAGCTCCTGCTTCAACCAGAACCGGGATCTGATCGTTTGCATACATATAAACATCTGCTGCCGCATCCACATCCTTCGTTACCACATCCTTGGCATCTCCCTCGGAGCATACACCGTACTCAAATGTGATATTCCACTCCGGATGCTGCTCATTAAAGGAATCACACATCGCCTTGAGGATACCGTCATCATATCCCTTTATCTTTGCCTGATCCTCCTGCGGTCCCCACACCGTCAGTTTCACATCCTTTGTCTCTGTCTTGGCACTGCCGGTATCAGAACCAGCCTTATCTGTTGTTGAAGATGTCTTGCCACACCCGGCAAATACGGATGAAATCATTGCTGTTGTCAGCAATAACGCACATAATTTTTTCGCTCTCATAACGAATTCCTCCTCATTCTTTTTCATGCAGCAGCTTCATTTCTGCTGTATTGATTTGATAAATTCATTATAAAAGCTGGCAGTTTTTGGGTAAATATAAGGAATTTTAGAAACATACAAGATTTTCATGATATGTGTATTTATGCCCGGATCTGATATCTTTTCCGGACAGTGATACAACATATTATTAAGGTTATATCGGCAATTCCAAAATAAAGATACGATGCCCACACCGGATACACGGGCTCCGCCAGATAACCTGTGTAATGCAGCCATACTACCGTATTTGCCATAGGAAACATCCACATGGTATCCAGATGCATTCCGCAGGAAACGACACCAAACAGGATCAGAATGCCATCCAGAAAGATCCCTGCTTTTTTGTGATTTACAAGGGTAAACAACAACAGGACCAGTGCCAGCATTGCCAGATATAATGCCAGAAGTGCCGTGCTGTGAAGCATAACCTCCCGAAGCGGAATCTGGTTGTACAAATTTTCCGGCAAAAGCTGCGTCACATAGTCCCCAGCTCTGTCTGGGAAAACGGATATGTATTTTGTGACGGCATCCGAAAAATGCAGGATCCATTGCCCACATGGCAGGATCAGTAGGATCCCTGCCGCCATCATATAAAAAACAAGTGTAAATATGCTCAGTATAACAAACAATAGTTCCCCCAAAAGCCATGCCAGCCTGCTGCACCGGATATGAAAAAACAGACTGATGCCGCCCTCCTTCGGAAAATCAGCCATCATAGACAGGTAAAACAACGGCAGCACCAGCATGACCGCTCCGGAATTACAAAGTGCTGCATAGGGTTCAAAACAGGATACCTTCTGAGTCATCAGACCACTGCACTGCCTCAGCGGACGGACGATCTGCTCATTAAAAAAGATCAGTAATATTCCCAACACGAATATTTTCGTACTACAGAACAGGTTTCTCCACTCCATTGCCGCAATATGTACTGCCGTTTTCATTCCGCCGGATATTCTTTTCTTTCCTTCTCCCATATCATGCCGCCTCCTTTCGGATCCTGCGAATAAACAAAAGCATTCCAAGCAGATACCAGACCAGTACACACAAAAATGTGCAAAGCCTGCTTTTCAAATTCACGCCATCCACCAGATTACTGATCCGGAATATCTGAAAATACTCCTGCAGTTTCCACTTTTCCCCGGCGATCAACTGCTGCTCGATCCGGTCATACACGGACGAGTAAACATACGACAGCATCATCGGGAAACACAGCACAATATATCTCTCGGTACAAAACACAGATACCAGATAACCAAAGATCCCCACCATCATTCCATAAAGAAAGGTCCAACCCAAACGGCACAAAATATATCCTGCCACTGTGATGTCCGTCAGGGAATGCAAAGAAAAACCCGGAAATCCAAGTACAGTGATCAAACCATATATCAGATAGCCCCCTAATAAGATCACACCACTGGATATCATAATAGATACTGTTTTTCCAATGCAATAAGGCACTCTCCCCTCCCGGACCAGAAAAAACCGCGTTCCTCCGCAGCTTCGTTCTTCACTGAGCATATGCAGGTAGCCCCCGGTCAAAAGCAGCGGAAATAAAATATATGTCCACGATCCAAATCCCAGTCTCCATATTTCCATCCATTGAAATCTTGTATCGGATAATAACAGCTCTGCGTCCTGTTCTATCAGCAGAGATAATACCGTCCTCTGCCGGGAGTCCGTGTCAATATATGCCACACTAAGGGTGCAGGCTGCAGCTGCTGCAAACATCATAATCACAGTGTCAGGAGAATTCAACGTCTTTTTTAGTTCCGTTTTTATTGTCCGAAATAATATACTCCTCCTGCGTTCTGTTATCTTGTTATTTTTCCCCTTCTGCATCATTCCACTCCCCCATCACTCTTCTGTGTCCCCTTTTCGGGATAAGCATATAAATGCAGTTCTCCCGTGAGCACATCCAGGTAAACCCGCAAACGGTTATTGTTATTTTGAACCTTTCCATCAAACTCCCAGCATGGATAAACGACATATTTTTCATTTTTCTCATCCAGTGCCACCCGGCAATAAACCAGTTCCACATGATCCACCGCCATCTGCAGCTCCCTTGCCAGCTTGTCATTTAAAAGGGACACCGCATCCCTCAGTCTCAGAATCTCCTTTTCCTCCCTCTGGACAGAAAGGGGCTGTCCCTCATTATCTCCCGTATACGCTGCCACCGTATTCTTATTTACTACATAAGCAGTTTTATCATCCTCCACAACATAATATCTGCTCTTTGGAACGATAGAACTGCTTGACGAATATGCAAACGGAATATTTTGATATGTGCGCCGCATGGTAAATGCATATCCGTATTTGGCTCCCATAGAAAATACCGACACATACGGAATGTCACAGGAAACATTTTTCTCTGGTTCAAACGGTGTCCCTTTCATAAAAAACTTCCGTGTCATGTCTGCCGCTTCTGCCACCGAAATCTTTCCCGACAAAAGCTCATAGGATTTGTCCGCCATCTCCTCATAGCTTCCTTCATCGACAATATTTTCTTCATTGCTCCCCAGTGCATCCGCTGCCGCATGACCATCCTGTTTCAGATATTTGGTAATGCTTCCGTCACTGACCGAATAAAATCCGTCCGCTCCCATCTGCAGATAACACTCCTCCGTATTAATAAAAAAACCATCTCCGGATTTCAGCTTCTTCCGATTCTCCATCACAGAAGGATAATTATATGGATATTTCTCCGTATCGTTCCTTTGTATCTGGCCGCTGGCATCCCGCAGCTCTTTCCTTAAGTCAATCTTTGTATTTCCCGTATCTTTCAACCATTTTTTTACCAGAGAAATCCCTTCCTCCACACCAATCCCTCTGTTTTCCACATCCAATACACAGACCGTATCGCTGTCCGGCAGATCTGCGAAGGTACATCCGGCAAAATCCAGCTTTTCATAAGAATTCTTCTTGATCTCCAAGATATCCTGCTGATATTGCTGATGATATTCCTTCAGATTAACCCGATCATTGGAAGGTGTCTTATTTTTTCTACACCCGGATAAAGATGCCAGGACAAGTACACACAAAACACTATATAACATTTTTCTTTTCATAGCCGTTCTCCTTTCCCCATTCTGTTATCTATCAGTATAGGGAAGGATTCTTAAAATAAGCGAATGAAATATTTAAGATTTTATTAATATAGAACTTTCACCTATTTATGTAATACATATATACATCCTCCAGATCAATACTGTCATTCACCGGCAGACATCCCTCCGGCAGCCGGTTCCCGACGATCCGCACACGAAGCCCTTCCCGCCTCTGATAGACATTTCCGGTACAGTACTGCTCCTGCAGCTTTTCCAAGCTCTCCAGATCACAGGGCAGCTCCCCCACCTTGCCCTGAATACTCTCGATCAGCTCCACCGGCGTCCCCTGCCGGCAGATCTTTCCGTCCCTGATCAGGATCACATCCTTTGCAATACATTCGATATCGCTGACCACATGGGTCGCAAAAAGCACGATCATTTTTTGTGCCACAGCGGCAATATAATTCCGGATATTAATGCGCTCACTGGGATCCAGTCCTGCTGTAGGTTCATCCAGGATCAGCAGCCGGGGATTTCCCAGCAGAGCCTGTGCCAGTAAAACACGCTGCTTCATTCCGCCGGAAAATCCTCCCACCTTTTTGCGCCGTACATCCCACAGATTGACCACCTGCAGAAGCTCTCCGATCTGCTTTCCGGCTTCTCCCGGTGCAATCCCCTTGATCGCTGCCATATATTTTAAAAACTCCTCCGCCGTATAATTGTCATAAAGTCTCTGCTGCTGTGGCATATATCCCAGAAGCTCCCGGTATTTCGCCCCAAGCTCTGTGATCTCGTAATCATTGTACAACACCTGTCCTTTATCCCGTACAATGCTGTCTGTCAGGATATTGATCAATGTACTTTTCCCGGCTCCATTTGGGCCAAGCAGTGCATGCACTCCGGGATCCAGTACCAGACTCACATCATCCAGTGCCGTTTTATCCCCGAATCGTTTTGTCAGATGAGATATTGTAATCTCCATACGCTTTAAACTCCTTTCCCGTTTATTCCATCCTTAAATGGAACAACACTTAGCACCCAGCATCATCAAAATATATTTCCCAAAAGCAAAGGATTGAGCAGTACATATTTCAAAACCTTCACCCCACTCAGATACAGAACTAACGGCAATGCAAATATAGAAATACTGTATACCACCGTCATAATAAAGCTTTCCGCACGGCTGGAGATCAGGTAAACCGCCGCCATCACTAGCAAAAACCCCAGATAACGCATGACCAGGATCAACGCCAGATAATCCACCACCGCCAGTCCCGACAGATACATCGGCATATGAGACATACTTGCCACGGAGCAGCTCCAGCCCTTTGTTCCGAAAGCACTTAATATACGATAAAATTCGCTTCCATAGATAATTCCATAGATCACCGTAACAATTCCTACGCCGATCCACAGCTTGGCACTTCGCAGCTCCTTCCTTCCCCGGGACGTTGTCCGCAGCAGCCGCATCATTCCAGTCTCATACTCCCGGGAATAAATCCCCGCCACCGTAAGGATCACCATAAGAACGCCCTCCAGTGCCAGCATCGCATCCCGCTTCCATGCCATCTCATACCCCGTCAACTGCTCGTAGCCTCTCTCATAAAAAAGACCGCCATTTGGAATACCGGAAATATAGCCGAGATGATCCATCAGTACCTGGAAGCCCTCTGTTCTTTTCCGCTCCTTGGTATATCCTGATTCCACGATCGATTTCAGCTCATCCGTAGCCGCCTTCCGCTTCTCCTTATGGATCTGCTTTTCCAGAGCAAGCCTCTCCTCCCGCCACTGCTTTATTTTTTGGGCGGAATCCTTCGTATACGGTCCGGACACCTGATCCACATATTCCTTATAGTAAACATCCGATTCATCTTCATACAGAGAGTGCACCGGCATATAATTCCACCATATCACTCCGGCAAATATAACTACCATCAGAAACACCCTCTGATAATACAGTACCTTTTTTGTTTCCCCGTAAAATAAACGATACCCCCGTATTTTTCTCTGCCGTTTCCCCTTCGGCAGAATATGACGTCTGGCACGGGATACAATTTTCTGGTCGCAGAAGAAAAATACAGTTCCCGTAAAAAGTAAAATACCCACTACGATAAAAAACACGATACCCACTGTAATATAACTGACCGGAAAACCGTACAGTCCGATATTCCGGTACAC
>CAKRHL010000029.1 GCA_934338765.1 uncultured Lachnospiraceae bacterium
GGTAAGATGTATGACTTCCGTTTGTGTTACTGTAATTGCCGGAAGTCTGGTTCCAGCTGGCCTGATTGTCTGAGTCGGAATTTTGCTGCCAGTTATTACTGGTATTTTGTCCGGAAGCCTGATTCCAGCCGCCATTTTCTGGTGAACCGGAATTTTGTGAACCGGGCATTTTGTGCCAGCCATTTTGTGAACCGGAAGTATACTGGGTGGAAGGATCATCCTGTGTATGTCTGGATGTCTGATATAACTGAGGGGCATCGGCTGCGTGGGATCTGGCACTGTCCCCGTAAGAAATGTCTCCGGTACCGTCATTTTTGATCTGATCGGCAATATCTTCCGGAGAACCAAGTTCTTTTAGTACATCCTGTTCATGATCTTCTCCGGCATCGACAAAATAATCTTCATAATAGTGAAGCGCCTGTTTGCGTTCCTCCTCCGGAAGATCTGCCAGTAACCGGCTTAAATCTCCTAAAAATTCATATTTGGTCATAATTCTCCTCATTTCTTTTCATTTATTGATTTGTGTCTGTTGATGTGTGCAACAGCAGTTGACTGATCTTATGGGAATAACTGTGCCATTCCTGCCGATAGAGGTTTAATTGTACCCTGCCTTGTTCGGTAATCTGATAGTACCGGCGGTTTCGCCCGCCGCACTCTCTGTCATATACAGAAAGGCAGTCATCCTTCTGTAGTCTTCGGAGAACAGGATAGAGTGTTGATTCCGAAACATCTATAACAGATCGTACATCATGTGTGATCTTATAGCCATAGGTTCCCTCGGAAGACCGTTCCACAACGGCAAGCACAATGGCATCTAATAATGCAGAGCCAGTGTTAAATACCATGAAAAACTCCTTTCATATTGTTTGATGTTTTTTGCATATATAATACTATATGCTATATAATATGGTGATATTATACGCTGTATAATATGTCCTGTCAAGATATATGTGTGTTTTTATGTGATGGGTATTTTACGGGGAAAAAAAGACTTCCCATACCCGGATGCTGGGGGCTGGAAAGTCTTTTTAGCGTAATATTTAATTTACTGTTCAAAAGAAATGGATGCATTACCCTTTGACGCATCTACTGCAACGGTACCATATGGTTCTGGATCGTCCTTTGTGTTGGCGACAGCAGAATCGTGAATCGTGAGATTTGGTGCTGCTGCAGGGAATGTGTAATTGGCACGACTGCCATATAAGCAGGCTTCAATGTTACCACGATTACTCTGTAAGGTTGTACTTCCCGTCATTTTACCGTAGAGAGTAATGCCTCCGCGCTTATTTGCAAGTGTAGTGTTGTTCATGGCATTTTCTTTGGAAGCACCGGATGTACCAATGCTCATACGGTTGTTGGCAGATATATTGCCTCCCATAGTGATCTTTGATGAAGATACATCAAGGGTACCATCGACAGAAATGGCCGCATTATCGGTTGTAAGTGTGTTAACCTTCAAATCGCCGTTTTTTACATTGATATTAACCTTGCTGGCAATTAAGGCATCACAGGTAATATCACAGCGATTGGTGTTGATAGTGATCTGATCCAGATTTGCATCCGGAGGGATTACAAGAACATAGCTGCCGTAACCGCAGATCCATTTGGAAGGTACATTGAACTTCATGCCCAGGACATTTGCAGTTCTTTTGGCTTCAGTGGCACCTGCATATAAGATGCCATTTAATACATAACCATCAAACTGGCCACTGCCGGACAGGTCAAAATTTTCCCCGGTTTTAATAGATATCTTACTGGAAAACAGATTTAACTCAATCGAGCGCACATCACCGGCTTGTACATCGTTGATGGAGGCAGCTCCCTCCGGAATATTCTGACCTGAGAAGATTGCAGGAATTGAGGATGGACCGCTGCCCATAACAAAGCCTGCGACCATAACCAAAATTCCGATGATGCCGATTGCAATGATGATTTTAATTTTATTATTCATGCGATACTCCATTCTGAAACAATGATCTGTTTCTGACTATCAAATTATTTGAGAGCAAGACGGGCAAGTCTTGCTTTGATTCCGTTGAATAAAACTTTGACGCTGAAATAGGCACCGGGAAGGATCCTTGTTGCCAGCTTGTAGCCAAGAAAGCACAATCCACAACCGGCTGCAAACAAGAATAATACACAGCCCAAAGTAAAGATACCCGTAGAAATCCGAACGGAGAGTAAGGCTAACAACGTCAGAGCAATGGATGACAGACTTGCAGCGAAACAGCCTATGCCGGCAAGGATACATCCGATGACAGCACCTGCGCCCAGGAGAAAAACTCCGAGGATAATGCCCACAAAGGTCAGCCAGATAGGGCATGTGATCAGCAGTACAATTCCAATGACCATTTTTTTAGAGCTGCTGTATCTTTCGGCGTTATTTGCTTTTTCAATCGCAGCATTTCTTTTTGCTTCCGCCTTCGATAATTTTTTGTCTACCTTAGAAGTAGTGGAATTGATTGATTTAATATCAACCTTTGTTTTATTGCGTTTTTCCAATTCTTCTTCAGCCTTTTTCTTGTCTTCCTCTGTGTCATCACGGAAGATGGAATTACGCATGGAAGAGCTTTTCGATGGTTGATCTGTCGTTTTTGCGGCCGCTGTGGCGGTTGTCTGTTGAGAAGAGACGGAGGACTGGGCAGACGGTTGACTGATACCCGGCTGGGTTATTGTCTGTGGTCTCTGAACAGATGCTGTCTGTGGAGCACCATTGCCAGCTGTCTGTGCCGCCTGTGTAACTGCTGTAGTGGCTGAGGGATTAGGAGCAGTCTGTCCTGCAAAAGGAGCAGAAGCAATAGAAGCGGCAGTCTGCGCAGGAGTCGGTGAAACCGAAATGGCAGCTGCGGCCTGTGCCGGTGTCTGCGGCATGGAAATAGAAGCTGCAGCCTGAGCCGGTGTCTGTGGTGTGGAAATAGGAGCTGCCGTCTTTGCCGATGTTGGATTCTGGTTATATGCGGCTGCAGTGGAAGGTCCGGAAACCGGATTGACTGCAGGATTGGTCTGCGGCTGTGTAGGAGGAACAGAAGATTTTGTTCTTACCGTTGGTGTTTGCGTCACAAATCCGGTCGAGGTAGCCATGGATGCATTTTTTTGTGCCTGAGCTGCCAGTTTTCTGGAATATACAGGTGGTTTACCTGCGGCCGCCTGTGCTCGTGCAGCAGCGGCACGTTTCTCTTCCTCCTGAACCGTTGCCTGGGCCGCAGCCTTTTGACGCTGTAAAGAAGCCTCGCGCAGCTGTTCGGCAATATAGGCAGGAGAAATAAAATCACGAATGATCTCCTGTTCCTTTTCAGGACCTGCATCAGCAAAATAATCTTCATAGTATTCCATCGCCTGTTCCACTTCTTCCTGAGGCAGATCAGCGATCAAACGACTTAAATCGCCTAAAAATTCAAATTTTGTCATGTTTTCCTCCCCTTTTTGTATAAAACCTTATTTTATACAAGTATCCATTGCCAAAGAGCAATGGATACTATGAATAGATATGCATTTATATCGTTTATTTATTGTTATCTTCGTTGGAGATCAAGTGTGCCTGTAACAGACGACGCTTGAAATCATCCATAGGAGCTTCTTCAGGTTCTGCAGCAGGTGCAGATTCCGGCTCCTGCTTTGGTGTAACGACTGCCTTTGTTTCTACAGATTTTGCTTCTACCGGCTTTGCCTCTGTAGGTTTTGTGCTGATAGCTTTTGCCTCTAAAGGTTTTGTGATAGTAGCGGTGGTTTCCACAGGCTTTGCGTTTGGTGCAGCAGCCTTTTCTTCGAAGGACTTGCCTGCTTCCGGCTTATGAGCATGTGATTCTGCATCAGGAGAAACAGTCTCTTTTGACTCTGATACCGGAGTTTCTGAGGACGCACCGGCGAGTGGCTGAGAGCTGGAAACCATTCTCTGCTTGAAAATCTTTGGTGTAGCGGATTTATTCGGCTTTCCTTCCATCAAAAGATCTGCTAATCCACCGACAGCATCATCATCAGTCACCTCGCGGTAGTTGGATCTGGAAACAGGTCTTGACTGCGAATTTTCAGCTTTTGGCACCGGTCCAACAGGTCTGGAAGAAGAAAATGCCCGAACCGGATTGGAAGAAGAGAATGCCCGCAGAGGCGTTGATGAAGAAAATGCCCGTATCGGATTGGATGAAGAGGTCTGCTTTGGCAGAGGAACAGAACTTGACATTGCAGAAATGTCTGCAGCAGTAGCTCTGAACTCATCGGCAGCAGAACGACTTGATTTACGTCCTTTTTTCTTGGAAGAGGAGTTATCCTCTTTCAGAAGATCTACGAGACTGTTGACGGAATCATCACTGCCCGTGTTGCGGACTTCCTGCATTCTTGAGGAAGAAGTAGGAAGTGGTGAAGACTCTGATTTTGCTCTGACCTGACTTGGTACAGGCACAGGAGTAGAGGATGATCTCGGAGTATCGGCAATAAGCTCTTTTGGAATATTTTTCTTTTTATTACGTCCAAAGAATCCACGCTTCTTTGGCTGATCGTCGTCTTTCAGTAAGTCTACAAGACTGTTGACAGAATCATCTGTTTCTTTGTTACGGACTTCTGTATAACGAACAGGGGTCGAAGAAGACTCCTGCGTATTTGTATCGCTGGCAGCTGTATCAGATGCTTCTGCATCTGCAGGATTTAACATAGCAGCAACCGCATTGATATCGTTAATATTTAAATTGGCGGAAGCTTCTTCTGTTGCTGCCTTTGGCTCCGGATGAGCTTCCATAACGGATTCGAAAGAACGTAACTGTGTGAGCATACTTTCCAATGCATTGATCGTAGCAATATCAGATACGGAGCTTTCAAGTTCCGGAAGGTCATCTTCGGCTGTTTCATCAGAATCCCCCATAGCCATTTCTGCAAGGAAGTCGGCCTCGTCATCTTCTACAGGTTCATTAGCGGCATCGGATGCCGGTTCTGTAGAGATCAATTCCTCCACAGGAGCATTCATATCAATCGTTTCTGTGGCAAGCTCATCGGCAGGTTCCTGATAAACAGGCTGTTCTGCATTCATATTGATCGTTTCTGTAGCAAGTTCATCGGCAGGTTCCTGATAAACAGGCTGTTCTGCATCCATATTGATCGTTTCCGTAGCCGGTTCATTTGCAGGCTCCTGATAAACAGGTTCCGGTGCAATGGTCTGAGTTTCCGGCTGCGCTTCCATGACAGGAACAGGTTCTGCAGCAGACTCCTGATAAACAGGCTCCGATGCAATGTCCTGGGTTTCCGGTTGTGCCTCCATAACAGGAACAGGCTCTGCAACAGGTTCCTGATAAACAGGCTCCGGTGCAATGGTCTGGGCTTCCGGCTGTGCCTCCATAACAGGAACAGGCTCTGCAACAGGCTCCTGATAAACAGACTCCGATGCAATGGCCTGAGCTTCCGGCTGTGTCTCCAAAACAGGAGCAGGCTCTGCAGCAGGTTCCTGATAAACAGGTGTCTGCTGTGGAACAGCATCAGCAGGAGCGTCATTATATGAAATAAATGATGATGACGGAATATTCTCGAATTCGAATAAATCGCCATCAGAAGAAAATCCCATATCATCTGATGTTACGGAATCATCATCACCTATAGAAAAGTCAAAATCCATCATAGCGTCGGATGCTCCTCCGATATGGAAAGAGTCATCAGCGGCCGCAGCATTTTGCTGCTGTAAGGTTGCCGGATTGATCTGTGGTGTTGCATTCATAACAGGAACCGGCTGAGGCTCAGAGACAGGAGTAACCTGAGGAGCCACGTTCATAGCAGGAACCGGCTGAGGCTCAGAGACAGGAGTAACCTGAGGAGCCACGTTCATAGCAGGAACCGGCTGAGGCTCAGAAACAGGAGTAACCTGAGGAGCCACGTTCATAGCAGGAACCGGCTGAGGCTCAGAGACAGGAGTAACCTGAGGAGCCACGTTCATAGCAGGAAGCGGCTGAGACTCAGAAACAGGAGTAACCTGAGGAGCCACGTTCATAGCAGGAACCGGCTGAGACTCAGAAACAGGAGTAACCTGAGGAGCCACGTTCATAGCAGGAACCGGCTGAGGCTCAGAAACAGGAGTAATCTGAGGAGTCACGTTCATAACAGGAACCGGCTGAGGGTCAGAGACAGGAGTAACCTGAGGAGCCACGTTCATAACAGGAACCGGCTGGGAACCGGATACAGGAACAGCCTGAGGAGCCGCATTCATAGCGGGTACCGGCTGGGAACCGGAAGCCGGTGGTGCTGTATTCATAACAGGAACCGGCTGAGGCTGTGATGTGGAAGCTGTCTGTGGCTGAGGTGCCGGTGTCGGCGCAGCAGCCTGAGGTGCCGCAGCTCCGTTCATCAGAAGTGAGCTGGCGCCCTGCAGATAACTGTTCCAGGTTTGCTGACAATATGTAAGATGCTCACGTCCGGCATCTGTAATCTTATAAAAACGACGACTGCGGCCACCGATATCCTTATGATAAACTTCCAGATAGCCATCAGCCTGCATCTGCTTTAACAAAGGATAGAATGTATTCTCCGGTACATCAATCTTAGAACGGACATTCTGGACAATCTTAAAGCCCGAAATGCCCTCAGGCGTGCTGGCCACAATTGATAAAATAACTGCATCGAGTATTAACTCACTGGTGTTAAACATCATAACATTCATCCCTTTCCTTTTCGGAGTACATATTATTCAGAATTACGAACAATATGCCTTCTGTCTTACTCTTTCCCTCTGATCATGTCTTATAATAATTTTGTTGATATTCAGACATATCTTTACATATTTTCTCTAAATACATTATCGTACGGATCGTGAAATAATGCAAGTGACGAAAATATACAATTTTTTATAACGAATGTTGTCAATATTGCCTATTGCCAACAATATGACACGATTATATCATACTTTTGATGAAAAATCAGCTCTTTTTTATAAAATATGAAAATAGTTGAAAAACAATATTTACCAGATCATACAATTTCTTAAATTAGAAAAGTTTTTTGAAAAAAATCGAAAAAGGGATTGAAAATACTCTCGTATCATAATAAAATAAAAGTGTGTGCATATTATTATATTTTGTGCATTTTTTGGTATCTGCACAAATCATACATAGAAATAATTAACGATGCCATGGTTATTTGTGGCAGAATGGAGGAAAAAATGAGCACAAAGAAAGGAAAAATCGGAGTACTTACAAGTGGAGGAGATGCACCGGGCATGAATGCGGCTATCCGTGCGGTTGTTCGTACCGGTATTACCAGAGGATATGACGTTTATGGTATCCGCAGAGGATACAATGGCATCCTTCACAAAGAGATGGATTTATTGACATTTAAGGATGTTTCAGAAAAGCTGCAGCATGGCGGTACATTTTTGTTTACAGCCCGTAGCGCAGAGTTTCGTGAGATAGAGGGTAAAAAGAAGGCAGCAGAGATCTGCAAGGAGATGGGGATCGAGACACTGATCGTCATCGGAGGTGACGGATCCTTTACAGGAGCCAAGAACTTGTCTAAATTTGGTGTTAATATCATTGGTATTCCGGGTACGATCGATCTGGATATCGCCTATACAGATTATACGATCGGTTTTGATACGGCTGTCAATACTGCTATGGAAGCAATCGACAGATTACGTGAGACATCCAATTCCCACGAGCGTTGCAGCGTTGTTGAGGTTATGGGACGTTCTGCAGGCTATATCGCATTGTGGTGTGGTATTGCCAATGGTGCAGAGGAGATTCTTCTGCCGGAGAAGTTTGACAATGATTATGATGCTCTTTTGGAGCAGATCCACAAGAACAGAGAGCTTGGTATGACACATCAGATCGTTGTTAATGCAGAGGGTGTCGGTCATTCGGATGAGCTGGCAAAGCGTATCGAGGAGGCAACCGGTATTGAGACCAGAGCAACGATCCTTGGACATCTTCAGAGAGGCGGAAGCCCAACAGCCAGAGATCGTTTCTATGCTTCTATGATGGGAGCTTATGCGGTTGATGTGATCGATCAGGGCAGAAAGAACCGTCTGATCGGATACAAGAACGGCAAGCTGTATGATGTGGATGTAGATGAGGCATTTGCAATGTCAAAGTCCATTGATGAGTATGAGTACGAGATTGCAAGAGTTCTTGGAACAAGAGAATAAATAAATATTTCAAAATAAAGAGAGGAACCCGTCTGGCAGGTTCCTCTTTTTACGTGCCGGAAATTATAAACTATAAACCGGATGGATGATGTGGCAGCGAGAAGGAAAAGTCCGTACCGCTTCCGAGAATGCTGGTGGCATGGATATATTCATGATGGGCTTCGATGATCTCCTTTGTGATCGCGAGTCCAAGACCGGATCCGGTCTTATCCTTTCCGCGGGAGACGTCTGTTTTGTAAAATCGATCCCAGATATGTGGGAGGCTGTCCTCAGGGATGCCGATGCCGTGGTCACTGACGGTGACGAAGACCTTATCTTTTTGTATAGTGGTCTGAATCTCAATAGATGAGTCAGGAGAACTGAATTTTATGGCATTGTCAATGAGATTTTGGATCACCTGGGATATTTTATCACGGTCTGCGTCTACATAGAGAGAAGGCGCACTTAAGATCAGATGAATGGAAATTTTCTTTTCCGTACAATGCTTTTCAAAGCTGGAGGCAGCATTGCGGATGACCTCATTAATATCGAAGGTGCTGTAATTGAGGATGATTCCGTTGTTTTCAAAACGATTCATTTCCAGCAATTGCTCTGTGAGCTTTGTCAGGCGGTTTGTTTCCATCAGGATGATATTCAGGTACTTTTCCTGTATCTCAGGAGGGATTGTGCCGTCGAGCATGGCACCGATATATCCGCGGATATTGGTCAGGGGTGAACGGAAATCGTGGGAGACATTTGCCACAAAATCCCTTTGGTATGCTCCTGCATTTTTGCTGGAAGATGCAAGATTTCGTATCGCTGTTGTCATAGAACCATATTCTTTCAGAGGAAGAGGTTTCATCTGTGCATCGAAATGGCCGGCAGAATACTCACGGATCGTTTGGGAGAGCTGGCGGATCGGATGCATTGTCAGACAGTATAGTTCAAAGAGAATGAAAAGAAGCACCAGAAAAAACAGGATAAAGCATATCCGGAAAACCCGGATAAAACGAGATGCGCTGGAACGGATATCCTTCAGGGAGGTCATGATGACCAGATATCCATTCATGCTGTTATCGTTGGATAATGGATAAATGACAGACAAGGTCTCTTGAGGAAGAGAGGAGCTGTTCAGATGTCCCATATAAGTATCGTTGTCCAAAAAAGTAGGGTTCAGATCGTTGAAATTCTGCCCCTCGAGACTGGCGGAGCCGGCAGAATCGACAGAAATACGGCCGGTACTGTCTACCAGAAAATAACGGGCATGGCTCATAGTCTCTAGAGAAGACATGCGTTCCCGCAGAGTGGCTTCCGTATGATCGTCAAACTCATTGATGGATCTGACATTGAAAAAATATCGTTTTGAAAGCGCACTTGCCTCCTCGTACAATGCGGCTTTACGATCTGCGATCAGGGAATTTGACAGCAAACGGACACCAAGAAAGTGCATTAGTATCAACATCACTGCTGCCAAAAGGAGATAGATCATAATGTAAATAGAACGAATTGATAGTTTCATTGCATTTCTCCGTTAAAGCTTGTGATTTATGCGTGATACTCAAATTTGTAGCCTACACCCCATACGGTAGCGATATTCCAGTCAGCGGGCTGGGCAAATTTTTCGCGAAGTCTTTTTATGTGGACATCAACAGTACGTGTATCTCCGATATAATCGTAGCTCCAGATATGATCCAGAAGCTGCTCACGGGTAAATACCTGATTGGGATGAGAGGCAAGGAAATAAAAGAGCTCCAACTCTTTTGGCGGCATCTCGACTCTCTGCTTGTAGTAGTATACAGAATAGTCAGTAAGGTTAATGATCAGGTTCGGATATGTCACACATTCTTTTGGAATTGCTTCAGCTTCCTGGGTGGAGGTTTCATTGACATACCGGCGCAGAACGGCTTTGATCCTGGCCACCAGCTCCTTTGTATCAAAAGGTTTCATAACATAATCATCTGCACCGAGCTCCAGACCAAGAACTTTGTCAAATGTTTCACCTTTGGCAGAGAGCATGATGACAGGAAGATTGGAGGTTTTACGAAGCTCCCGAAGAACATCATAACCGCTGATGCCGGGCAGCATGATATCCAAAACCACCAGATTCGGCTGATAGCTTTGAATTGCCGCCAGAGCAGCCTCTCCGTCGTTGGCAATATATGTGCCAAAACATTCCTTGATCAGATACATGCTAACAAGCTCGGCAATATTATTGTCGTCGTCTACAATTAAAATTTTTTGTTTTTCAGCCATTTCATCTTCTCCATTTCATTACTTGATCTATTTGAAAGTTACGATGGTAACTCCCATATCCCCTTCGCCAAATTCGCCAAGGCGATAAGATTTTACGTATTTCAGGCGGGCAAGCTGCTGATGGACAGCTTTACGGAGCGCTCCGGTACCCCGGCCGTGTATCACTGTTACCTGTGTCATATGCGCCAGATAGGCATCATCCAGATATTTATTTAATACAGGCATTGCCTCATCGACGGTCATGCCAATAAGATTTACCTCCTGATGAACAGAAGCAGCTTTGTCAATGCGGATCTTTCCGCTTCCGCTGTGGCGTTTTTCCGTTTGTTTCGGTTTTTCCTCCGGAAGCAGCTCGAGGTCCTTAATGTTGACCTGTGTCCGCAAGAGACCGGCCTGAACAAAAAGATCCCCCTTTTCGTTAGGCAGTGTGCTGACGGTACCGTCTGCATTCAGTGTTAATATATGAACATTGGAACCGATCATCAGATCAGAGGCTTTGATGGATTTCTTTTTCCTCTTTTGAGGTTTGCTGCCGGACTGATTCTGATGTTTATTCATGCGGTTGCGGAGTTCGGCACGCTCTTTTTCCATCTCCTGGATGTGGCGGTCGCTTTTGGCCCATTTGGTGTATTTTCGTATGGTATCGTCTGCCACGGTTTTGGCTTCCGCAAGGATGCGGCTTGCCTCCTGATTGGCGTTTTGCAGGATCTTTTCGCGGGACTGCTCCAGCTTCTCCGTCTTTTCACGAAGCTCTTTTTTGAGCTGCGAGATCTCTTTGCGGTTCTCAGAGATCGTTTTATGCTCCTGCTCCAGCTTGATCCGTGAAGCCTCCAGATCGCTGAGAACGTCTTCGAAGTTCTGCGCATCGGAAGAGACACGTTCTTTGGCATCTTCAATGATCTCAGAGGACAACCCCAGCTTGCCGGAAATAGCAAATGCATTACTTTTGCCGGGAATGCCGATCAATAAACGGTAAGTTGGCTGCAGGGTAGATATGTCAAACTCACAGCAGGCATTTTGCACGTCAGGTGTCTGCAGGGCATACAGTTTTAACTCGCTGTAGTGTGTAGTCGCCATAACCAGGCAGCCACGCTTATGCAGATTGGCAAGGATCGCCGTAGCGAGAGCAGCGCCCTCGGTAGGATCGGTACCGGCACCAAGCTCATCGAAAAGTACAAGGCTGTTGGAATCAGCCTTTTCGAGGATGGATACGGTATTGACCATATGAGAGGAAAAGGTACTCAGACTCTGCTCGATGCTCTGTTCGTCACCGATGTCGGCATAAATCTCATCAAAGATCTTGAGACTGGAATTGTCAAATGCAGGGATATGAAGACCTGCCTGTCCCATGAGGCAAAAAAGTCCTACTGTTTTCAGAGAAACTGTTTTGCCGCCGGTATTTGGTCCGGTAACTACCAGCAGAGAAAAATCCTTTCCGATATGAATGTCAATAGGCACAACCTTCTTGGCGTCGATCAGAGGATGACGCCCCTTCTTGATCTCAATATATCCTTCTACAGGAAAAAGTGGACGGGTTCCCCGCATCTTTTTGGAAAGCATGGCTCTGGCAAAGATAAAGTCGAGTTCACATAAAACCCGGTAATCCTGTTCCAGAAAGAAGGACTGTTCTGCAGCCAGATTGCTTAGATCTGCAAGGATCTTATCGATTTCTTCCTGCTCCTGCAGTTCCAGCTGGCGGATGTCGTTGTTCAGCTTAACGACAGCGGCAGGCTCAATAAAAAGAGTGGAACCGGTTGCAGACTGGTCATGAAGCATGCCCCGGAAAGAGGAACGGTATTCTGCCTTGACCGGCAGACAATAGCGTCCGTTTCTCATAGTGATGATAGAATCCTGAAGCATGCTTCTGGCGGAGCCACTGAGAATACTGTTTAACTGTTCGTGGATACGGTCATTTGTAAGCTTTAATTGTCTGCGGACCTGGGAAAGCCCCGCGGATGCGTCATCTGCGATGGTATCGCGGTCCGGAATACAGCGCCGGATCTCCTGCATCAGAGGAGATAACGGTTCGATCAGCTGATAACGCTCATCAAGGGAATCTCCGGTGGAGTCATCCTCACGGAGTGCCTGGCGAAAATAATTTTTGACAGAAGCTGCTCCAGACAGAAGCTTTGCAATATCTAAAAGCTCATGACTGCCTAGAGAGGAGCCGATGTCAAGACGTTTTAATGATGGCCGGATGTCCCGGATCCCATAGAATGAAAGCTCCCCTTTTGTTAAAATATGTGTCAGGGCATCTGAGGTTTCCCGTTGAGTCGTTTCAATCCAGTCACGGTCTGTCTGTGGCTTTAGGTTTTGGCAAAACTCCCTGCCGGACGGGGATGAGGCGAAAGAAACCAGTTGATCAATGATCTTATTATATTCTAATGTCTGTAATACTTTTTCATTCATTATTTTAGACCTCGTTTCAATACAATCATCATCATCATACACCACACGGATAACATACTGCAAGATAATTTTGAAATATCATATTAACTGCTTATTCATAAACTATTCATATGTGTGTGATAACATTTATATAAAACCGTTATCATTGAAGTTGGAGAAGATTATTATGAAAGAGAAAAAGAAAGAAGCAGGGGAGGATTATTGTTTTCTGCAGGAAGCGGTGCAGGAGCAGTATACGAAAAAACGTCCCCGGCTTGTGGAAAAGATGGCCTATGCGATCGTTCTGGCGGTTGTTTTTGGGGCAGTTGCAGCAGTAGTGTTCTGGAAAGTACAGGATATGCTGGGAGAGAGGGATACACGGATCTACCGGGAAAATCTGCTGAACAGTGCCGGCAGCACTCCGGAAAAACAGGAAAGCCTTACAAACAGATCGGATGCGGACAAGATTGCGGCATATGAGGAGTATTGGAAGGGAATTGCACAGATCGGTACACAGTGCAACAGATCAGTAGTCGCTGTGGGACAGCTGCACACGGAAAGCTGGTATCAGAAGAATCAGCAGGAGGATGCTGTACAGAGTGGTCTTGTATTTAAAAGAAAAGGAAGCGCTCTTTATATATTAACGCAGACATCGTCCCTGATAGAAAAAAAAGCTCTTGAGGTGGAGTTTTGCGATGGCAGAAAGGCATCCGCAGAGCTTGTGGATAGAGATCACAATACAGGGATCGCTGTGCTTCGTGTTGCTGTGAAGGAGGTTACCAAAAGCACCTTAAAGAAAGTGGAGGAGAAGGATTTTACACAATATACGTCAGAGCTGTCTCCGAAGCTGAGCGACCGGATCCTTCTTTTTGGTGCACCCAATGGTCTGATGAAGTCGGTGATGTTGGGAAATATTGTAAATGCAGAGCTTTCAGTTCAGACACTGGATAGAAACCTCTCACTGTACGCTACGGATATTGCGTATACAGAGGGCGGAAATGGATTTGCGGCAGATGTGGAGGGAAGGATTGTAGGAGTTATTACGGAAGCGTATCAGGATGTAACGGGAGAAACGAACTGGTCCTTTATTTCCATAGCAGATATTGTGGCAGCAGCACAGGCAATTGTGGATCATAAGCAAACAGCCTTTATGGGGATTCACGGCAGAGATGCCGGTGGAAATAAAGGAGTTTATGTTACAGAGGTTCAGTTGAAGTCTCCGGCTTATCATGGAGGAGTCAGGGTGGCGGACCGGATCGATGCGATTGATGGCAGCAAGATCAGGAATATGGCAGATTTCAGTTTATGCTTATCAACGCACGAACCGGGTGAACGGCTGGAGATCCATTTATCAAGAGAAAGCGGAGGAGCAGAGAAAAACAAAACTGTGAGGGTAACGCTGGATTAAACGGCAGACTGACAGACAGGCACAACGATGGAATAAGCATATAAATATACATAATAAAACCGTGGAACAGAAATGCTTCAGGATTCTGTAGGGATCCGATAAAAAGGTCATTTTTGTTCTACGGTTTTTAAATTGGTACTATGAGGTTAATGGGTGACATGGTCATCCTTAATGATCTGTGCCAGTCGGGATCGAAATGCTTTTTCATTAAAATTCTGCTCGTGATAAGCAAAACGGTTATAATCGAAATGAGCCTCCCGGATCATCTGGCTGGTATATATGGTAGCTTCTCTGTGAGAAGAAACAGGCCAGAATATGAGAATGCCGCCATGGATCGTTCTGGCATCCTGCTGTCCTTCGACAGACAGATTTTCAGTCAGTCTCTGATCCAGCATATACACATGGGAATACAGCCCGATCACCTTGGCAAGACGTGTTCCATTGACAGGAAATGTGTTCATATCGTATCCCTCCCGGTAATCATTGATATTCTCCGGGGAGACTGTTTCATTCTGGGTGATCACGATCACCGGCAGACGTCTTTGCGGATCATGAAGCAGATGCTCCAGAGCTTCAAAGCCTTCGGAAGTATTGACGAAACGTCCCTGTGTCCCAAGACGTTCCTGATCCATCAGCCCAATCTTGGAGGAAAGCTCTGCCAGATAAGATGGTTTGCTGAAGGCTTCCCGGTGAAGGGCTGTCGTCGGTGTATGGAGTGTTGTTCGATGACGGAACATCAATGGCTGATCCGGGTTGGTACAGTCTCCGTGAAGGGATGCTGTGATATGCCACAGTGTCCCGGGCATTTTATCATCAATATAAGAAAACTCCGCATCCATAATATATTGATCTGCATTCCAGGTGCATTTCACGTCATAGCCGGGCAGATGACGATGCAGTGTTTCCGCCTCGGTAGGAAGATCCGGAAAAATATAGCTTAATTTATAGCGGATCCATCGGTAGATAATATGAGACGCATTATTAAATTCTGTTTTAAGCTCGCGGACGGGCTTGTGCAAAAGTGGTATTTCCAAGTGGAACAGGGTGCTGTGATCCAATGGTTTTAATGCCTGCCGCACAGGTGCCGGTGTTTTGATGGCTAAAGGATCATGTTCCTGATAATATGCGGTGATGCGTTCGTCGTGTACCACGCTCTCGTTTAGCAGACGTATGATCAGATCAAAGGTAATCTTTGGAATATAATCCTGCTTTAATAACTCCCGAACCAGTACGATTTTCTCGCATTTGAAGAATTGCTTTGCCAGACGGCGGTCCTGGTCAAAGAGTGCCTTGATGTCAGGAGAAAGAGGCTCCTTATCCTCCATACGCAGCCGGAAGTGGCTTTTGAGCATGAGATCCCAGTTGCCGTTTTGGTAATGATTATAGGAAAGATGCTCAAAAAGCTGTACAAGAGACCAGTCTGACAGCTCCAGATTGGCAAGGATACAATGAAGGATACGGGAAAGATCTTCACTGTTTTCCCAAAACTTGTCATCGGGCAGAAGACTTTTGTAACGCATGTCATGTTCGATCTCGTGCCAGCCCTCAAAAAATACTGTACGGAACTGGATCTCGAAGGTTGTATCAATAGGAAGATCCCACAGTTCGCTGGTATATAATTTGAAATGCTCGGATGGCAGACGGAATACGCCGTTGATCTTGGTGGCACGGAATTCTGCTGCATTGAAATCATTTCGCGACCAGGTACCGGTACGCAGAAATGTTTTTTCCATAATCTCGCGGCCGATGCTCAGGTCGTCCGAATAGTATAGAACGATACGAAGTCCGATGAGATCCTGTACCTTCTTGGGATTCTCTCCCGTGCCGTATTTGCCGTTATATAGTTTTTTGCTGATGGAACTTTTTGTTTTTACTCTGGAAAAGATCCGGTAATATAATCCGCAGGAGTCAAGTATGCCCCGAATATCCTTCTCAAGATGGGCATTTAACTCTTCAAGCCGGTCAAAATCAATCTGTTGTTCTACCTGCTCACGGATATCTTCTATGCTCATATTTGTAATATCCATAATGACACCCCCCTTTTTTTAAGATAACATATGACGGAAGTTTTGTATATATTGTTTTTTCGCCATATTCTGCTATAATGCTAGTACAACGGACAATGAATCATTGTACCGGTAAAATGCAAAGAGGAAGGAATAGGAGATAACTTATGAAGGAGATAGAGTTTGACGTAGAGCTGACGGCGGGAGATCTGTATGCGTTTTCCATGAGACACACATATGGAAATGTATCGGGAATCTTCGGCGTGTTGATCAGTCTGTCCTGCTGGATCATTCTGGCAGTACGCTTTGGTGTGATGGATACCACGGCGCGGATCGCATTGTTTATCATTGGATGTCTGTTTACGATCGTACAGCCGGTGATGCTTTATTCGAAATCAAAGGCGCAGGCGAGACAAAATAAGGATATCAATGCAAAGCTTCATTATATATTGTCACCGGATGGCATTACGGTGTCCCAGGGGGAGCAGGAGGCGTCTGTAAAATGGTACGATGTCCGCAAGATCATCTGCACGGCGAAAGCCGTCTATTTGTATATGTCTCCGGTCAGAGCTTTTATTTTTCCGCAGTCTCAATGTGGAGCTCAGTTTGAGGAGGTTAAATCCTTTGCAACAGCAAAAGTAAAGGAATATGCAGATTATGATCCGGCACAGGCAGAGTCTGCAGTTCGAGAGGATGAACAGAGGGATCAGGAGGAACAGTCATGACAGAGGTGATAGAAAGTTTACGGGAACAGGATACCTATGATTTTGGAAAAAAACTGGGAAAACAGTGTAAACCCGGAGATATCATATTGTTAAATGGTGATTTAGGAGTAGGCAAG
>CAKRHL010000030.1 GCA_934338765.1 uncultured Lachnospiraceae bacterium
TCTGTGTACTGCCTGCTGCCATAGTATTGGATGTGCCTGCAGATGTATTGCAATTCTGATCAGAGAAAAATCCCATCTCAATTGATGCGGCTGCTCCTGAAGTGACAGCTGCTGCCACTTCAACAACACCCGGCTTCTCTACACGGACCGGAACCACTACGTTCGGTGTCGTTGCTGACTTTCCCTGCAATGTTACGGTAGTCTGTGCCGGTGTTGGCAGAGACGCATAATCTGTTACAACAGGCGGATTGATCATGGCTGTTGTTTCTGCCTTAGCATTTGATACATTTGCCGCTCCGGAAACCATACCGGCTGTCATCGCCAGAGCAAGCACCATAGATAATACCTTCTTTAAACTTTTCTTCATTTTATTCTCCATTTCTTCATTATGTACGAAAGGTACCATGTACCCTCCCTGCATCCATCATGATTGATGCAGTCCATGATATAAAAAAGGGCAAAACCAGCGTTTTGCCCTCCGGGAATTGCTTCGCAATTCTCGTTGGCTTCCATCTACATTACGAGCATTTTCCTATACTCTGAAAAAAGCCGTAAAACCGAATCTCTCAATTTTACGACTTTAACTGGGCTACAAGGATTCGAACCTTGAAATGCTGGAGTCAGAGTCCAGTGCCTTACCGTTTGGCGATAGCCCACTATGTTGTACTTGTTTGTTTCTCTCTCACAAGCCTTGCTTAGTATAAAACAATTTTTGAGGTTTTGCAAGTGTTTTTTTTATTTTTTTTTATTTTTTTCCAAAAAACCCAATCAAAACCCCATAAAATCAGCATTTCATGCCATACCAATTTTTTCACGTACCTTCTGCAGCAACGCAAAAACAAGAAAAAATACCAGATTGACCAGCACAATACTTGCTCCCGCCGGAGTAGAAATACAATAAGATACAATCATTCCCGTACAAAAACATACCACAGACAGCATCCCCGCACTGATGATCACTGCACGAAAGCTTTTAAAAAGCCTCATGGAGGTGAGTGCCGGAAAGATGATCAGACTGGATATGAGCATAGCACCCATCATCTGCATACCTAATACGATCGTAATTGCCGTCAGAATAGAGAGAAGTGTATTGTATAACCCCACTCTCACTCCTGTTGCCTTGGAAAAACTTTCATCAAATGTCACCGCAAATATATTGTGATAAGAAAAAACAAATAGTATCAGTACCAATACCGACAAGATGACACTTAAAACAACATCCTCCTTTGTCATAGCCAGAATACTTCCAAACATATAGCTGCATACATCCGTTGTCATACCTGTGGTCAGAGATGTTACCGACACGCCGATCGCCAGTGCCGATGCAGAGAGAGCTGCGATGGCAGCATCACTTTTGATCTTGTTATTCTCTGTCATTCGAAGAAGAAAAAAGGCAGAAACAATAACCACCGGTATTGATAATTTCAGAGGAGCTATCCCACAAGCCAGTGCGATCGACAATGCCCCGTAAGATACGTGGGATAAACCGTCTCCGATCATGGAATACTGTTTTAATACAAGGCTTACTCCCAGAAGTGCTGCACAAAGGGATACCAATATACCTACGACAAACGCCCTTACCATAAAGGGATACGACATAATCTGCATGATCAGATCAATCATTTATAATCCTCCATTCTACTCTTTCCTGATACGATATCTTTCTTTATGAAAATATCTGTGCATACTCAGACTCTTTATACTCGGCTACTGTTCCAAAGAAATACCCATCATCACTGATATGAAGTATCTTGTCCGCATATTTCAGGGCATTGGCCAGATCATGGGTAACCATAACAACCGCCATCCCCTCCTGATGAAGCAGCTCCATACTCTCATACAGGGTATTGGCCGCCATGGGATCAAGTCCTGTAACAGGTTCATCCAACACCAGTATCTTATCGGCCGCACAAAGAGCTCTTGCCAGTAAAACACGCTGTTGCTGTCCTCCGGAAAGCTCTCCATAGCATTTTCCCGCCAGATCGGCAATCCCCAGATGCTCCAGATGTCTTCCGGCTTCCTGCTTCTCTTTCTTTTTATAAAACGGCCGGAAATGCATATCATTTAAAAAGCCCGACAGAACCACTTCCATAACGCTGACCGGAAAATTACGCTGTATCTGCGTCTGCTGCGGAAGATACCCTACCGCTCCCTTTCCCACGGAACGGTTGATCTGTACCGTACCGCTTACCGGCTTCAAAAGTCCCAGCAGAGACTTGATCAATGTACTTTTTCCCGATCCGTTTTCCCCGATCACGCAAATATACTGCCCTTCCTGTATCTCAATATCCAAATGTTCGATCACGGATTTATTGTCATACCCCAGGCAGGCGTCCCGACATGATATCAGCCAGTTTTTTTCCATATTATCCATACTACCTCTTTTCTTTCCCGGAAATCATATTATCAAATCTGAAAACTCTTTTCATTTTACTCATTTTCTTTCATTTGTCAAGAAAACAAATTAGAAATAATTGTAAATTCTTTGTAATCAAAAACGGAGAGACTACGGTTTAATAACCGCAGCTCTCCGTTTTATTATATACAGCCCTGTCCTCATAAAACATGGCTGTCTTCCACATCACTTATGATCACATGGCTACTGATACCTTTGTAACTGACAGAGACTCCAGAAAACATAATACAGCATCTACAACCCTGTGGCATAACTCGATAATATACTGACAGTCCCGCTTGACTACGCTTTCCACCTGGAGATACTTATCATGCATCTTCCGGATCATTGCCAAAATATCACCGGGGCTCTGCATTTCCATCTGTTTGCGCTTTCTGATCGCTTCCGGGCTGTGTACGTAGGCTCGAAGTTCTTTTTTTAACTCCTCCTCATAGATACAATGATCTTTTAAATTCCCCGGGTAATTCGCATTGTGTGGAAATGTAAAGTAATCAGAAACATAATGGGTGATCATCCCTAAATGTCTGCAAAAATAGCAGTTTATCCCCTTCTGGGGATCAAAATGTGATACCAGTTTCTGAAACTCCCTTTCTAATACTTCAAAGGAATCCTCTATCGTATGTCTGCGTACCAGAAAAGACGGCATGCAGTCCGGCAATACACTGCCCATGTAAAAGGAACCTTTATGAAGCTTCAAGGCATCCATCCCCTCGCTGTTCATCAAATACCATGCAAGTGATATATGGGATTTCTTTCTCATATCGACCTCCCCACCGATATACACATCCTTTGAATCCTATCAGATGTATATCGTCTTTCTGTATCAATTGTACATCTATCATAAATCTTTTTCAAGTTTTTTCTGATATTTAAGTATTTTTTCCTAAATTGTCAGAAAATACCATTTCCCCCGACTGCATCTTGACAAGAGCCTTCCCGCTAGGTAAAATAGGAGCGATACTATCTAATTATATTATTAAGAAATGGAGTTGATTTTTTGGATTCGAGTGACGCCTCGCAGATTATCATTTTATTGATTTTACTGCTTCTTTCTGCCTTCTTTTCATCGGCAGAAACGTGTCTGACAACCGTAAACAAAGTACGTATGCAGTCTATGGCAGAGGACCATGTAAAAAATGCTTCTACTGTTCTCAAACTGATTGAAAAGCCGACACAGCTTTTAAGCGGTATCCTGATCGGCAATAACATCGTCAACCTGACTGCTTCCTCTCTTACCACCTCCTATGCTATACGTTTAGCACAAAGGAATGGATTACCAATATCAGCCAGTGTATTTACCGGTATCGCAACCGGCGTACTTACTGTAGTGATCCTGATCTTTGGAGAGATCGTACCAAAATCTCTGGCGACCGTAAACGCAGAGAAGCTTGCATTAATATACGCCAAGCCTGTCTATGCGCTCACCCAGATACTGCGTCCGGTTTCATTTTTAATGAACCAGTTTTCATTTGGACTTCTAAAGCTTTTACGGGTAGATGTATCTCCCCGTCCTGCAATTACTGAAAATGAGCTTCTGACAATGGTAAATGTCAGTCATGAAGAAGGCGTGATCGAGCGTGAAGAACGTGAAATGATCACAAATGTGGTGGATTTCGGAGATTCTCTGGCAAAGGATGTTATGGTTCCCAAAATGGACGTAGAGTTTGCCAATGTGGATTTTACCTATCAGGAATTACTGGAATGTTACAGCAAAAAGAAATTCACACGAATGCCTGTATATAAAGAAAGCCGCGACAATATTCTCGGCATTATCAATTTAAAAGATATCTTCTTCTATGAAGGTTCCCATGAAGATTTCAAGATATCCGAAGTGATGAGAGAGCCTTATTTCACTTATGAATATAAGAAAATCTCCGAACTCTTTTTTGAAATGAAAAAAGAGTCTATCCCTATGGCGATCGTTCTGGATGAATACGGCGCTACTGCCGGTCTTTTGACCATTGAGGACCTGATTGAGGAAATTGTCGGTGAGATCCGCGATGAATACGATGGCTATGAGGAAGATGAGATTACCCGGTTAGATGATGAAAACTACATATTACTGGGTGTGGCCAAGCTGGATGATATCAATGAGCAGCTTGGCATTGATCTGGAATCAGAGGATTACGACTCGATTGCCGGTCATATCATCAATCTTCTGGATCATTTTCCAAAAACCGGCGAACGGGTTTCTGATAAATATGCAGAGTATCTCGTCCTCGCTGCCGAAAAGAATCGTATTGATAAAGTAAAGGTGCATCTACTGCCTCAGAACACAGATGAGGATGACCACGATTTTGAAGCAACATCCCACGATGACGCTTCCAGTGATCAATGAGCATTTTTCACAAATTAGAATAAACCAGACAAAACAAGACCTGTAATTTGAAGCAAACGATCAAATTGCAGGTCTTTGTATCATGTACAGGCAAATGCCCACAACACTGTGTCTACTCTCCCGAAACGCAGTCAGCAAACTCACATGCTTTTATCTGCGTTCCAACTGCCTTATCTATGGCTCCTCCACTAATGTCTGAAATACATCGCACAAACCGGCTTTCCCGGATCGATCCATTTCTGCCAAGCATGGTAATCCCTGCGCCGCTTTTTCCGCGACAATTGACAAACAGACATCTCTCTATAGTTCCTCCCTGGCAATGCACTCCACCATTTTGACAATAATTAAAAATGCATGATGTGATCTGCGGCTGGTATGCATTAAACACTGCCCTGCCACCCCTCATATTACAAAATACCGTCTTTTCTGCTTCGAGCCGCGTAGCGCCGGAAAAGATCCCGCTCCAGTGTCCCATACCATCCAATCGGCTTTTTGTGATCTTACAACCCCTGGCATGCTCCAGCACGATCATGTCCTGATGCTGCACATCATCTGCCCTAAGACATACACTGTCCATCTCCAAATATCCCCTGCATCGGATCGGATACCTTAAGTATACCACGGCATCATGGATCCACAGACTCCCCTGAGAAGTAATATCTAATTCACAATCCAGGATCGTATTCACTCCAATCTCCGCCTTATCTGAAATTTCCATCCCCCTCGGCTCTATAATATACTGTATCATCTCTGTCCGTTCCGGAAAACATTCGATGTAATGCAGTTCTGAAATGTTATTTTTTACCGGACCAATACAAAAAACGGCAGCCCCATACTCTGAAGCATAGCATTTCTTAAAATAGCAGTCTCTGATCTCCATGGTATTCTTTCCATACACAGCTCCGCCTCTGGTCGCCTCGCAGTGCAGGAACCGGCTATGCAGAAGCCGTGCAGCTCCATCCCGGATCAATACGGCTCCTCCCTCCTCATCAGAATAGCAGTGATGAAACAGAGTGCCCTCAATATGGAGTGTTTCTCCCCAGAAACGTACCGCTGCACCTCTGGTGGTATGATGAATCTCACAATCCCTGATCACCGCACACCCATCCTGCGCCCGTAGCAGCATGCCATAATTTCTACAGTCAATATCGCACTGCTCCATACGGATACTTCCTGCACGGCGGATATTAATGCATGCCCTGTGTGCCGCACTCTTCCGGATGATCCTGCTGTTTTCCGCAATAAGACTGCCTCCGTCAATGGTAATATTCCCATAGATACGCACAACCGCATGGTCCAGCCGCAACTCCATTCCGTCCCGCAGAACAATATCTTCCCTGATCACACAACGATCCACCAGACGTATCCGTTTCTTTTTTTCAAAATCGGACTGGGTACACTCAAAAGCATCGTATAACGTCATCAGATAATATTTCAGCTCCATCAGGGATAACCCTAATTTAGCTTCGGACATCTGTTCAAATATCTTGCGACAGACCGCCTCATTCTCTTTTCCCGCCTCCCGGATAAAACTTTCAAACAGCCTCATATACTTATCCGGCACCTCCAGCATACGTGCAAAAAGCCATATATTGTCCGACTCTGCCCGGCTGCGCTGTGCTTCAGAGGATATATTGTAAAGATCAAGCATAAGAAAATAACGTTTTGCTCCCGGTTCCGTGTGATTGTACAGATAATCCAGCACATCACTGGGATCAGTTGATCTTTTTACTCCCTGAACCATTTCTGCTGCATTCAGCTCCAATCCATGGTGCAGTAAACGCTCCAATTCATAATTCTGCTCCGGCAGCGTTTCCTGATTTTTTTCAGCCTGTATCATAACAGCCGCTGCATAATATATCTTAAATTCTTCATTTTCAAAATATAACGGATGCTTTGGTGTCAACCAGGATTTCTTTTTATAATATAACCTGGTCTGATTGCCTATGATCATATAACCCCCTGCCTTTCCCCGTATCTCCTGCTATAACACATTAAAAAATGCATTTTCCGGCGGTTCGCAGGAAATACACTGACACTCCTCTACCCGCTGACCTAATTTCTGAAATTTGAAATATACGGCAGCCGCCAGATACTTTGCCGTACATTCCCTGAAGCTGCAATGATCCAGAAGCACATCATGTATGGTATCTGCATAGACAGCCCCTCCATATTCCGCATTACCGCCCTGAAACTCGCAATTTACGATCTCTGCCATGGCACTCCCCTCAATAGAGACCATGCCGGCTCCGCAGTCACTAAAATGTGTATCATGGATCCGGATCGCATTGCCCTCGAAGGATACCGCCCTGACCCCATCGGTCCGCCGGAACCAGCAATCATTGATCAGCAAATATCCTGTGGTTTGTTTCAGAAGACCACAGTGACCACCACAATCCACAGAGGTATCCGTCAGCATGACAACAGCTGCACCCTCGATTGAAAGCCAGTACGGAGATGAACAACCTGTAATGATAATATGTCCATGATCCACCTGAAATCTTCCCCCATGAACAATAATGCTTCCCTCAACACTCATGTCCGCCCCATGGATCAGCAGAGAACCACCCTTATCCACCTCAATATCTCCCTGTACGGTCATGGGATAGTCTAAAACTACCGTTTCTCCATCCCGTATCCTCATGCCCCGGCTTTGTTTTTCCATATAAAACTGCGGAAAAAACCATGTCAGAAAATCATATCGAATATGATAGCCTTCCTCTGAAAAGTCATTTACCAGCTCCACTGCCTTTTGAAGGTCATTCTTTCTCATGCATTGATAAAACTCTTCAAAGAAATCTGTCTCCGTCCCGGAAAACTGAAATACCTGCAAAAAATCCTTCAGAACGGCCCGGCAGTATTCCTCTGACCATGCCGCATGATTTAAAATGCTATACAGATCCAGCGTAAAGCAATACTGTTCTTCTTTCCCTCCCAGCAATGCAAACACCTTGTCGATCCATTCTTCGAAATGATTGTTCAGATCAAAAAAGATCTGCTGCCATTGATATTCCGGTAAATGCATGGCTCTTAAAATGTCTTCAAAAAAGTCCTGTGTTTCCATAATGGACTTCATATGCCCCATAGACATCACTCCAAGTCCAAAACAATATGTATACTGAAATGATGGATTCTTTTTCCAAAACGGATGATGTTTTTCCATATTGACGGTCATTCCTTTCTGCGCATCCCAAAATCCCTATGGATTATTCTTTGCCCGTTTCTGCTGCCCCATTTTTCCAAAATGGGCCACATTCTCCTTTAACATGATCACAGCCTTTTTTACCTCCCCCATAAAGTATTCATTTTCTGCCCGGCTGCTTTTCAGATAGTTTCGATTCAAAAAAGGTATCATCGTACCCTCACCGGCAGCAATATGCAGATCAATATTATACGGGATCACTGCTAATTTCTCCCCTGGGATATGGTACTGTTTTTTTATCAATTCCAGATCAAACGGATTCTCTTTCTCATATTGACCAACCAGGAAAACCGATTTCGGCAAAATAGACATATAATGCTCAAAATAATCGTCCCACGCCTCCCTGTCCTGATCAATACTGACCACTACCATATCTGCTTCTTCCAGAATCTGGACGGAGCTTGCATTCCCTCTGGACTCTGTATCAATAAATACCATATCGGAAATATTTTCCAGACACTCAAACAAGTCCTTATGTGCCAGTTCAAACTCATATTCAAACACTTCACGATTCACAATGTAGCTTTGCGGGAGATAATAGATACTTGAATATAAAAGAGGGATAGATGCTTTCCTGATCATCTGTTCATTTGCCGTGCCGGTATATAATCGCTTGAGTATGTACTCGATACCATATTTATTATAATACTGCCCGGTTTCATGAAGCATCGCAATCTTGTCAGGAGATAACAGCATACCATTGAGATTGTTGACATTGTAATGATTCTCCAAAAGAACGCTTCTGCCAAGCCCTGCTATGGCAGATACAGCTGCAATGCAGACCATATTGGTGGATACACCACCATTTTTTCTGATGTTACTCCAAAATGCAATTTTCATTTAATTAACCATGCCTTTCCTATTCCTGCCGTCTCTGGTCAGCAGAAACAAATCTACGTATAAAATAATTTTTCTCATCTTATTACCCGGAATATGTCGTATGACAATCATATGATAATTTGACGATCCCGTAAAGGCATTTTAATTTTTTCTACTTTTTTAATAAATTCGCGTGTCACATTTTGTTGTATAATTCAGAAAATGCCATGTATGACAAGGCATTTTCTGATCTTGCCTACTATGAAACTACAGCTCCCTTTTGTTCCATTCTCATGATCCACCTATCTTCTTCAAGATATCTTAATGATTATTTCGGCTAAATATTCTAAATTTTTAAATATATCCCTTAATAATGACAAAAATTGTCCGGAGCGCTTTTTACTGTGTGCACAGAAACGATACATCCAATTGATCTCCGCCACGATGGATGCCTGATCGTTTTTCTGCATGGTCTGATAACGTCCATACCGCAGCAGATAAAACAGAAACAACTCTCCCAATGTCAGAAACAAACTGTCCTCTCCCGATTCATCCGGAAACTCCAGACAACGGCTGTATACCCGGTACAAAATATAGTTTCCGGTAAATTGTTGCAGCTTCTCCCCATACTCCTCTTGAAATGCCATCATATGACTTATAATTTCCGCTGCTCCATAATCCTTTTCAAAATAATCAAAGCTTCCCTCCAGATAATGAAGCTCCGGTGAAGAAGACAAAATTTCCAGACATCCGTCCATCAGATCGTACATCCGTTGATATAAGTCCCACAAAAGAGGAACCCTTTCTTCCATAGAGAGGGATGCTGCTGCAGAGCGTTTCTCTAAAGAATCCATAAACCTCTCCAGCCCTTCCCTTCGCTCCTTCTCATATGGAAGCTCTCTCCAGTGGATCTTCTGCTTTGTTTCCCCATCTGTCATGTACCAGCCCACGGACTTCGTCCAGAGATATTCTGCTGTCACAGGACAGGATGCCGCCATGGACATCCAGTAATCCCCCCGCACTCTGCCTGCCAGTCTCGGAAACTTCCGGCAGGTGATACAAAGCATCTCTTCGCTGCTGTTTCTCTGTATACGGCACAAACCGTCCGGATCAAGCATCACACAGCTTCCATCCGGACGGTTCATAAAATAATATCCGTCTCGCTTTTTTTGTATATGCCGCAGAATATCCTCTTTCAATTCCGATCCCGGCAACGTATGAAACCGTTCCATTGCCTCTTCATCCACCCGGATACTCCATCCTGCGCAGCATGTAGATGGACATTCCCCTGCCATACAGGAGAATGTCTTGTAAATGTCTAAATAATAATATCTCATGGCTCTAAAATGTCAGATCTGACTTTGCCTGAAGCAGCTTTGCCCCATTAACGATCACTGCAACGCCGGCAGCAATGCCACCAACGATCAAAAGAATCCCTGTAACCAGACTAAATGCTCCTACTGATTTCATCGTCTTATAAACCTTCTCTGCCATAACGCTCCTCCATTTTTCAATTATGATCTGCCAGTTTCTTAATCTTAAAAATCAAATCCTTAACTATATTGTCCGGATCAATCTCATGCATAAATTTACTTACATCCATACTCTTTATAATATGCATCAATGGCTGCTTTAATCGTATCATCGATCACAATTTTACCCTGACACTCCTTATTGTACAGACATTCTACCACGTCCTCCATAGTTACAATGGCATTGGCACCAAAGCCATACTTCTCCTGAATCTCATCCAATGCACTGGCATTGCTGGAAAGACCTCTCTCCATACGGTTCAGGGATACCATCAGACCAAGGATCTCCACGTCTCCCTGTGCCTGAATGATCGGGAATGTCTCCTCGATGGACTTACCGGATGTGGTGACATCCTCAATGATCACAACCTTATCTCCATCCTTAATCTTGCTGCCTAAAAGGATACCGGTATCTCCGTGGTCCTTTACCTCCTTACGGTTGGAGCAGTAACGTATCTCCTTGCCATACAGCTCATCAAAAGCCATCGTCGTAGCAACACTAAGAGGAATACCTTTATATGCCGGTCCGAAAAGCACATCAAAATCATCCCCGTAATGCTCATGGATCGCTTTTGCGTAATACTGACCCAGCTTGCGAAGCTGTGCACCTGTCACATAGGCTCCTGCATTCATAAAAAATGGGGATTTGCGGCCGCTCTTTAATGTGAAGTCGCCGAACTTCAATACGTTGCTCTCCACCATAAATTCGATAAATTCCTGCTTGTACTGTTCCATTGTATAATACCTCCTTAATTTTAATAAACCTCTCCCACTACACTGTCTGCGAAAATCTCGACAAGAACTGTCTCGTCCTCTCCTCCTGCGGATTCTCGATCACCTGCTTGGCATCACCCTGCTCCACGATCACGCCGCTGTCCATAAAGATCACCTGATCAGCCACATCTCTGGCAAATGCCATCTCGTGAGTTACAATAACCATGGTCATATTCTGGTCTGCCAGACTGCGGATTACTTTCAGTACCTCTCCGGTCAGCTCCGGATCCAGAGCTGAAGTCGGCTCGTCAAAGCAGAGGATATCCGGCTTCAAGGCCAATGCTCTGGCGATCGCCACACGCTGCTGCTGACCGCCGGAAAGCTGGTGTGGATAATGCTCCATACGGTCAGATAAGCCCATCTTGTCCAAAAGCTCCTTCGCCTCTGTCTCAATTTCCTCGTAAATCTTCTTTTTATTCTCCTTAAAACCCGGCTTTCCCTTTTCCAGAAGCTGTCTTGCCAGCATAACATTCTGCAGTGCCGTATACTGCGGAAACAGATGAAACGCCTGGAATACCATGCCAAAATGAAGACGCTTCATACGGATATCCTTCTCCTTGATGGAAGAGGCATCCTGTGCGTCAAACAGAGTTTCTCCCTGCACGATGATCTTGCCTTTGTCAGGTCTCTCCAAAAAGTTCAGACAACGTAAAAGTGTTGTCTTACCGGAGCCGGAGGAACCAATGATCGCCAATGCCTGTCCCTTTTCCAGCGAAAAGGAAATATCCTTGAGGACCGGGGTACGGTCAAAGGATTTCTCGATATTTTGTACTTCTAAGATTGCCATTCGATTGTCCTCCTATTTGAAATATTCCAGTTTACGCTCCAGCCATCCAAGGAACAGCGTGAGTATACCACTAAATACAAGATAATAAACTGCAGTAAAGAATAACGGCCAGATCTGTCCGGAAATACCCTGGGATCCCTTCAGGAATGCCTGACCTGCCCAGATGATCTCCTGCAGGGCAATGATACGCGCCAGTGAGGTGTCCTTCACCAGAGTAATGATCTCATTGGAGATCGGAGGGACGATCCGTTTGATCATCTGCAACAGAGTAACCTTAAAAAAGATCTGCCGCTTTGTCATACCAAGTACAAGACCGGCTTCCTGCTGCCCCTTTGGCACGCTCTGGATACCACCACGGTATATCTCGGAAAAATAGCAGGAATAATTGATGATAAAGGACACTGCCGCCGCCATAAATCTGCCTTCCTCACCGCCGCTCCAGATCGTTTTGCCCAGAACCAGTCCCGGAAAGTAATAAATGATCAGAAGCTGGATCATCAATGGTGTTCCACGGATGATCCATACGATAAGCTTCGTAAGATACCTTAACGGACGAAATCCGGATAACGATCCAAAGGAAATAATAAGTCCCAGTGGAAAAGCCCCCAGAAGTGTCACAAAAAATAACTTTAATGTTTGTAAAAAGCCCACATTTAATGCATGAAATACAATGGGCATCTGTTCCATAATCGTTGACATCATTATACCTGCCTTTTATGATTTCTCTCTTTGCATAGCAAAAGCTGCCGCAAATATTACATCACGGCAGCCACGCTTATGTATATTACTGCTCGATCAGTGCCGCCTGGACACCATACTTCTCGGCTGTCTTCTTCATACTGCCATCCTTGTAGCTCTCAGCAAAAAAGTCATTTAACTTCTCTGCCATATCAGATTCCTTACGGAAACCAACACCGTACTCCTCGCTGTTAAAGCTTGCGGTATAAGTAAGCTTCTCATAACCGGTACCCTTGCCAACCATAGCGGCTGCCATCAGAGAATCGATCACAGCAGCATCGGATGTTCCTGCGGAAACCTCCATCAGCGCATCTGCCTGTGCCTTAACGGCTGTGTAATTGTAACCGAGCTTTGAAAGCTCCTTCTCTCCGGCAGAACCTGCCTCTACTGCAAAGTTCAGATCCTTCATACTTTCTACAGTGCTGTATTTATCCTTGTCTGCCTCTTTTACAATGGCAACCTGCGCATTGTTGCAGTATGCATTGGTGCAGGCCATAGAGCTTGTTACCTCGTCAGTAAGTGTCATACCGTTCCATACACAGTCGATAGACTTCGCATCCAGCTCCAGGACTTTATTGTCCCAGTCGATCTCTACGAATTCAGCCTTAACCCCAAGGCTCTTTGCAAATGCCTTTGCCATATCTGCATCAAAACCGATCCACTCATCAGATCCCTTCTGATAATCCATTGGCTCAAAATCCGTAATACCCACGATCAATGTTCCCTTATCCTGGATATATGCCAGGTCAGAGCCGTTGTCACTCTTTGAGCTTCCTTTGCTCTCTGAGGATGCCTTATCGCTTGTTGTGTTGTCTGCGTTGTTTGTACTTCCACAGGCTGTCATGCTAAAGCACATTGCCAGTGAAAGCATCATTGCTAATACTCTCTTCTTCATTATGTAACTCCTTCCTCATGTCACTGTCTGTTTCTTTTCCTCTCCGGTCATTTCAAAAAATGACACATCAGAATCCTGTGCTTGCAAATAAGCTTACCAGCACAGATTTCATAATATCATAGCCCAATGCAGGTGTAAAGATAATGTTAAATTTTCATGCCAATATTGCGGATAGTAAATCAAAATCATCACATGCACCAGTCAATTTGTTATACGGATAATAAATCAAAATCATCATATACACCGGTCAATTTATTATCCGGTATATTAAAATTAAGCATGAACACATCCGATCAGCTCATGAATATCCTTGACATGCTGCTCCTTCATAAACCGCTCAATCCCCTCGATCACATCCACCGTGGCTGTAGGATTATTGAAGTTCGCCGTTCCCACTGCAACCATGGAAGCCCCTGCCAAAATGAACTCCAGCGCATCCTCTGCGGTACGGATACCTCCCATACCAAGCACAGGAAGCTTTACAGCATGAGCCACCTGATATACCATCCGGACAGCCACCGGCTTTACTGCCGGACCGGACATGCCTCCGGTCTGGTTTGCCAGTGCAAACTGACGGCGGTTAATATCGATCTTCATGCCCGTCAATGTATTGATCAGGGATAACGCATCGGCTCCACCGGCCTCTGCTGCCTTCGCTGTCTCTGTGATATCCGTCACATTGGGACTGAGCTTCATGATCACCGGCTGCTTTGCTTTCTTTTTGATCTCTGCGGTGATCTGCTCTACCAGCTTAGGATTCTGTCCGAAGGCAATGCCGCCCTCCTTGACATTTGGGCAGGAAATATTGATCTCCAGCAGATCCACATCCTGATCCGCCAGACGCTCTACCACCTCCAGATATTCTTCTGTGGTATGACCACACACATTGACAATGATCCTTGTATCATACTGCTTCAGATATGGAATATCTCGCTCCACAAATACATCTATGCCGGGATTCTGCAGACCAATGGCATTTAACATGCCACCGTATGTCTCACAGACTCTCGGTGTCGGGTTGCCCGGCCACGGTACATTTGCCACTCCCTTGGTGGTCACTGCACCGAGACGGTTTAGATCCACATATTCACCATATTCTGCACCGGAGCCAAAGGTTCCGGATGCTGTTGTTACCGGATTCTTCATGGTCACTCCGGCAAAATCAACTGATAAATTCATATTCATCCTCCATGTCCTGCAATTTTCTGTTTCCGCTGTACTGTCCTGCTGACATCCTATATATCTGCAGTCCCAGCACTTTTATAATGTAACATCCTCTGCGTTAAAAACAGGACCATCCTTGCATACCCGTTTATTATGTACATGGCTGTGGCTGTCTTCATCTGTAGAATTGCAGACGCATCCCAGACAGGCACCAATACCACATGCCATTCTTTCCTCCATGGAAATCTGTGCCTCCGTCTCCTTCTCTGCCGCATATGCCTTAACTCCACGAAGCATCGGCATTGGACCACAGGCGTAGATCGTATCTGCGTCCAGACCATTTTCACGGATCGCGTCAATGACATTTCCCTTTGTCCCGACACTGCCATCCTCTGTGGATACATAAACATCCGCATACGGTTCAAACTCTTTCTTTAAGAACAGGTCTCCATCCCGGTATCCCAGAACAACGGATACCTCTGTTCCTTCTGCCTTCAATGCCTTCGCAAGGGCAAGCATCGGCGGAATCCCAATGCCTCCTCCGATCAATACTGCCTTTCCGCTCTTTCGGGTAAAGCCATTGCCAAGAGGTCCCATGACCGGGATCTGCGCACCTTCCTCCAGTTCCGAAAACTCCTCGGTTCCCTTTCCTGCCACACGGTAAACGACACGGAGCTTTCTCTGTGCCGGCTCGATCTCACATATACTGATGGGTCTTGGAAGCAGACGGCTTCCCTCACCACAGTACATCGATATAAACTGTCCCGGCACTGCCATCCCGGCAACATTATAATCCTCCGGGAACTGCAGCCACATGCTGTAGATCCCTTCTGTGATCTTCTCCTGGCTTGCCACAACAGCCATACATTTTTTCTTATCTGCCATTCTTATCTCCATTCTGTTCCTGTGCTCTGTTATTTCCGCCCCTCGTTGATATCCCGGATCATATCGATCACTGCCTGTCTGGATGCCTCTGCATAATTTTCAGCACCAAACTTCGCATATTTCTCCTGCTTGTAAGCACAGATAATACCACGGGAGGAATTCACGATCGCACCCAGACCATCCTTATTGAAGTAAGGTGCCAGATCAGATGCCTTTCCGCCCTGGGCACCATAGCCCGGTACAAGGATATATGTCTTTGGCATGATCTTCCGGAGGATCTTGCCCATCTCCGGATATGTTGCACCTACCACGCATCCTACATAGCTGTAATCATCTCCCATGCACTGGCTGCCCCACTCGGCAACCTTCTCGCCAACCAGCTCATAAAGAGGTCTGCCGTCGATCAAACGGTCCTGAAACTCACCACTGGATGGATTGGATGTCTTGACCAGTACAAAGATTCCTTTTTTCTCTTCCTTACATACATCAATAAACGGATTGACACCATCGCTTCCCAGATATGGATTCACAGTGACAAAGTCCTCATCAAAACCGTAATACTGCTTGCTTCCTACCGCAACCTTACCCAGATGCCCCACTGCATAGGCTGTTGATGTAGATCCGATATCGCCGCGCTTGATATCACCGATCACAACAAGACCTTTCTCCTTGCAGTAGTCCACTGTCTTTTTGAATGCAACCATGCCCGGGATACCAAACTGCTCATACATGGCAATCTGTGGCTTTACAGCCGGGATCAGATCATAAACGGCATCTACAATGCCCTTATTGTACTGCCATATAGCCTCTGCCGCTCCCTCCAGAGTCTCACCGAACTCCTCAAAGGCTTTCCCGGTCAGATGCTCCGGTACATAACCAAGCATCGGATCCAGACCAACCACTACCGGTGCATCCTTCTTCTTAATCTCTGCCACTAATTTATTGATCATTTTTCTACTTGTCCTTTCCATTATTTACTATATTCATAGACGATTTTACCATCAACAATGGTCGTCACCACTCGTCCTATAACCTTCTTCCCATCAAATGGGGTATTCTTTCCCATGGAAGCAAAACTGCTGCTGTCAATCTCATATTCATGCTCCACATCGGCAATCACCAGATCCGCCGTCTTTCCCACAGCCAGATTTCCTTTATCGATTCCCAGAACTCTCGCCGGGTTTACACTCATTTTCTCTACTAACTGGGCTAAAGACAGATAACCGCCCTGTACCAGCTCTGTAAATCCAAGCGCAAAGGAGGTCTCCAGTCCCACAATGCCAAACGGTGCTTTCT